>WRCZ01000009.1 GCA_009783685.1 Actinomycetes bacterium | reverse complement strand
CCGGTGGTCCGGGACGGACCGATCTGCCCCTTCGGGGCGGTGACGACCCGCGGCGCCGCGCGGGCTGATCGCGCAGTTCCCCGCGCCCCTAACGGGGCACGTCCCTGCCCCGCGGGGCATCGCTGCCGTCGGACGGCTCGTGCGGGGCTGGTCGCGCAGTTCCCCGCGCCCCTGCGGGGCTCGTCCTGCCCCGGAGGGGTATCGCTGCCGTCGGACGGCCGGTGGCTACCCGCGCGCCGGGCGGGACAGGGAAGCCGCGAGTTCGGTGAGGGAGGCCATCGCCTGGAGATGGAGACCCCCGCCGAACGTGACCCGGGAAGCGCCGAACGCGCCGAGTTCCACAGGCGCGGGCCCACCCGCCTTGCACAAGGCGTTGATCGGCAGCCCGATCTGCTCGGCCAGCTCGGCGAGTTGCGCGGGCGGTGCCATGATCGGGTAGACGCAGTCCGCCCCGGCCGCCGCGTACAGGCGGCCGCGCTCGACCGCCGCCGCGGTCGTCCGGTCCCCCCGCAGGAACGTGTCCACGCGGGCGTTGAGGACCAGCGCGTCACCGGCCTCGGCCCGCACCTCGGCGAGCCAGTCGGCCTGCCGCTGCGGCTCCCTGAGCCGCCGGCTCGCCGGGTCGGAGTCCTCCAGGTTGCAGCCGACGGCCCCCGCCTCCAGCAACCGCTCCACCAACTCCTTTGCGGACAGCCCGTATCCGGCCTCCACGTCGGCCGTCACCGGCACGTCCACGGCCCGCGTGATCCGGGCGATCGCGGCGAACATCTCGGCGGGCGGCGTCCCTTCACCGTCCGCGTACCCCAGGGAGGCGGCGACGCCGGCGCTCGGCGTCGCCAGCGCCTCGAAGCCGGCGTCGGCGAACACCCGGGCGCTGGCCGCGTCCCACGGCCCCGGCAGCACCAGCGGGTCGACGGCCGCCCGTCCGTGGTGCAGCTCCCGCAACCGCCCTGCGCCCGCGCTCACTTGCCGGCCCCGGGCTGCGTGCGGAAGGTGACGTTGAAGCGGTTCCACGCGTTGATCGACACGATCGCCGCGACCAGCCGGGCCAGTTCGCCCTCGTCGAAGTGCTCGGCGGCCCGCGCGTAGACCTCGTCGGGCACGAATCCCTCGGTGAGCAGGGTGACCGCCTCGGTCAGGGCGAGCGCCGCCCGCTCCTTCTCGGTGTAGCGGCCCTCGACCTCCTCCCAGGCGCTGAGCAGGAAGATCCGCTCGTCGCTCTCGCCGGCCTTGCGCGCGTCGGCGATGTGCATGTCCAGGCAGTACGCGCAGCGGTTGATCTGCGAGGCCCGGATCTTGACCAGTTCGGCGATCACCGGGTCCACGCCCTTGGCGGCGGCATTGCTGAACGCCAGCATGGAGCGGAACATGTCGGGGGCCTGCCGGGCGTAGTCGCTGCGGGTGCGGGTGATCTCTGGTGCGTTCGTCATGCCTTGAACCTACGGCCGGATTGCTCCGCACCCGTGGACCAATCAGTGCGCGAATTCTTGGGCCAATCTGGTAGGAAGGCCGGATGATACGTGGAGCGAGGATCGGGCTGAGGGCCCGTCAGGAGAGCGATCTGCCGGTATTCCACGAGGAGATGTACAACGACGTCCTCGGGTTCAGCCGGGCTGATGGCCGCCCGTGGCGGCCCGCGTCCACGCCCGAGGACGCGGGCTACAAGCTGGTGGAGCCGTCCGACGAGCTGGCGGCCTTCTCCGTCGTCGAGCTGGCCTCGGGCGAGCTGGCGGGCATGGCGGTGCTGTGGGGCATCGACCTGCACCACAGGTCGGCCCATCTGGGCCTGGGGCTGCGCCCGTCGTTCCGCGGCCGCGGCCTCGGCAGCGACGTGGTGCGGGCACTGTGCGCCTACGGCTTCACCGTCCGCGGGCTGCGCCGGTTGCAGCTGGAGACGCTGGCGGACAACGAGGCGATGCTCGCCGCGGCCGAGCGGTCCGGCTTCCGCCGCGAGGGAACGCTGCGCCGCGCGGGGTGGGTGTACGGCCGCGAGGTCGACGAGGTGATCCTCGGCCTGCTGCACGACGAGTGGGAGCCGCAGGACGTCCCGCCCGCGGCCGACCCGGCCTGACGCTGGGCGCGCCGCCCCGGCGTTCGACGTCGACCGCACGTCCCCGCGGCCCCGGCGTTCGTCTGCGGCGGTCGTCCCCGGCGTCCGTCGCCGGAACGGTCAGTCCTTGATCCGCGCCTCGTGGAGGCGGTCCAGGATCGCGTCGACCGTCTGGTCCGGCGTCTGGCCGGTGCTGTCCAGCCACAGGCCGATCCGCGGCGTCTCGGTGCGCAGCACGCGGTCGAGTCCGCCGACCGTCCACGTCCCGTACCCGGTCTTGGCGCGGGCCGCCTCCCGCGCGGTCACCGCCTCCTGCGAGGGCGCGAGCACCACCAGGTACCGCGGCCGGCTCGCGATCGCGTCGAGATACGGCTCCAGGTACGGGCCGAGCACCACGTCCTGCACGACCGCCGTCCAGCCCGCGGCCGTGTACAGGTCGGCGGTCGACGCCGACACCCGGTAGCGCAGCCGCAGTTGCTGCTCGGCCTCCTCGTCCGGCTCCGGTGCCAGCCCGTGCCGTCCCGACACCATCATCCTGCGGAACACGTCGCCGCGGACGTGCACAGCACGAGGCAGCCGCTCGGCCAGCAACTGCGCGACCGTCGACTTGCCCGATGCCATGACGCCGGTGATCACGACCACGGCGCGTTCCAGTTCCACGTCTCCCACTGCTCGCCCCCTTGTCCGGTGGACGCCCCCGTCCGACGGTCGAGCATTCCAGCCCGATGCGCCGCGCTCAACCGTTCCGGGCCGCCTGGTCCTGTCCTTTCACCCCGTGACACGTGCGGCGGGGCACGGGTGCAGGACGCAAACCCCCGCAAGCGAAGCACCCCGAAAAAAACACCCGGCCGACCGCGGGAAGCGCGGTCGGCCGGGTGCTGCGGAGGCCGTGACCGGAATCGAACCGGCGTAACTCGCTTTGCAGGCGAGTCCCTCAACCACTCGGGCACACGGCCGTGTGCGGGGTGCGTGCTTCGACGATGGCGTGCCCGCGGCGGGGGGTCAACGGGTCCGCGGGCCGTGCCACACGACTGCCATACGGCGTTCACGAACCGGGTCCCGCGGCCGAGGACGAAAGTCGGAGGCGGACCGGTCGCACGGCAGGGGTGAAAGCGAGGATCGCCCCTTACCCTGGGCGGGTGACTGATGTACGGACCACGCGGGGTCAGCAGGGTGACCAGCGGATACACGACGCAGAGGGTGCCGGGGACGACGGCGGTGTGCTCGGCCGGGAGTACCGCGCGCTCACCCTCGGCATCGTGTCCGTGGTGCTGATGATCGCCTTCGAGGCCACCGCCGTCGGCACCGCGATGCCCATCGCCGCGCGCGACCTCGACGGGCTCGGGCTGTACGCGTACGCCTTCTCCGGGTTCTTCACCACCTCGCTGCTGGCCATGGTGGTCAGCGGCCAGTGGTGCGACCGCGGCGGCCCGCTGCCCCCGCTGGCCGCCGGCATCGGCGGGTTCGCGGCCGGCCTGGTCATCAGCGGCACGGCGCAGAGCATGGGCGTGTTCGTGCTCGGGCGGGCCGTGCAGGGCCTGGGCGGCGGCCTGGTGATCGTCGCCCTCTACGTGGTCGTGGGCCGGGCCTACCCGGAGCGGCTGCGGCCCGCGGTGATGGCCGCGTTCTCCGCGTCGTGGGTGGTGCCGTCGATCGTCGGGCCGCTGGTGTCCGGCACGGTCACCGAACAGCTGGGCTGGCGCTGGGTGTTCCTGGCCATCCCGGTCCTGGTGGTGCTGCCGCTCATGGTGATGCTGCCCGCGCTGCGGCGTGCCGCCCACACGCCGGAGGAGGGCGCCCCCCAGCGGATGGACGGCCGCCGCATCTGGCTGGCGGTCGCGCTGGCCGCCGGGGCGGTGCTGCTGCAGTACGCCGGGCAGGACCTGCGGCCGCTGTCGGTGCTGCCCGCGGTGCTGGGCGCGGCGCTGCTGGTGCCGGCCGCCCTGCGGCTGCTGCCCGCCGGCACGTTCCGGGCGGTGCGCGGGCTGCCCTCGGTCGTGCTGATGCGCGGCATCGCGGCCGGCACGTTCCTGGCGGCGGAGAGCTTCGTCCCGCTGATGCTGGTCACCCAGCGCGGGCTGTCCGCCACGATGGCCGGCCTGTCGCTGGCCGGCGGCGGCCTCACCTGGGCGCTCGGGTCGTACATCCAGGCCCGCCCGCGGCTGGAGGAGGCGCGCGGCCGGATGGTCCGGCTCGGCATGGTGCTGTCCGCCGTGGCCATCGCGGCGGTGCCGCTGGCGCTGGACCACGCGGTGCCCCCGGGCATCGTCGCGGCGGCGTGGTGCGTCGGCGGGCTCGGCATGGGCCTGGTGATCTCGTCGCTGAGCGTGCTGCTGCTGAAGGTGTCGCCGCCCAGCGACGCCGGGGCGAACTCCGCGGCCCTCCAGGTCAGCGACTCGCTGTCGAACGTCCTGCTGGTCGCCGCGGCCGGCACCGTCTTCACCGCGCTCGGCGGGGGCTCCATCGCGCCCTCGGCGACGGCCGTCACCGCCGCCTCCGCCGCCCATCCCGCGGCCTTCACGGCCGTGTTCCTGCCGGCCGCCGCCATCGCCCTGGTGGGCGCCGCACTGGCCCCCAGGGTCCACCCCAGGTCCTCCTGACGGTTCGCGGGAAGCAGTCCCGGGCGCCCCGGGCCCGCGTCCCGGTCCCCTTCCCCGCCCGCGTCCCGAGCCCGCGTCCCGAGCCCGCTTCGCGGGCCGGCGGAAGGAGCCCGGCAGAAAGGGTGCGGGGCCGCCGTGTGAGGTGGGTCGCACCCGCGCGGCCGGTGGCGTGGGTCGGCGGTTCGCCCGCCGCCGGCCGGTAGGCTGAGGCGGTTTTCGTACGGGCGCGAGCGCGCCCGGCCCCCGACCCCCACGGAGACCGTGACTACCGCCGCCTCGCACCCGTCGCACTCGTCCCACCACCTCTCACCGGCCTTCCCCGGGCGCGCCCCCTGGGGCACCGCCAACAAGCTGCGGGCCTGGCAGCAGGGGGCCATCGACGCGTATGTGACCGCGCAGCCGCGGGACTTCCTCGCCGTCGCCACGCCCGGCGCCGGCAAGACGACCTTCGCGCTGACCCTCGCCTCGTACCTGCTGCACAACCACCTGGTGCAGCAGATCACCGTCGTCGCGCCGACCGAGCACCTGAAGACGCAGTGGGCGGACGCGGCCGCGCGGATAGGGATCAAGCTCGACCCGGAGTACAGCGCCGGCCCGGTGGGCCGCGAGTACCACGGCGTGGCGGTGACCTACGCCGGCGTCGGCGTGCGCCCGATGCTGCACCGCAACCGCTGCGAGCAGCGCAAGACCCTGGTGATCCTCGACGAGATCCACCACGCCGGCGACAGCAAGTCCTGGGGCGAGGCGTGCCTGGAGGCGTTCGAGCCGGCGACCCGCCGCCTCGCGCTGACCGGCACGCCGTTCCGCTCGGACACCAACCCGATCCCGTTCGTCACGTACGAGGAGGGCAACGACGGCATCCGCCGGTCCGCCGCCGACTACACGTACGGATACGGCAACGCGCTCGACGACGGCGTGGTCCGCCCGGTGATCTTCCTCAGCTACAGCGGCACCATGCGCTGGCGCACCAAGGCCGGTGACGAGCTGTCCGCCCGGCTGGGCGAGCCGATGACCAAGGACGCCGTCGGGCAGGCGTGGCGCACCGCGCTCGCCCCCACCGGCGAGTGGATCCCCAACGTGCTCAAGGCCGCCGACCAGCGGCTCACCGAGGTCCGCAAGGGCATCCCGGACGCCGGCGGCCTGGTCATCGCCACCGACCAGGACTCCGCACGCGCCTACGCCAAGCTGATCAGGGAACTGACCGGCCACAAGGCCACGGTGGTGCTCTCCGACGACGCGGGCGCGTCCAAGCGCATCGAGGAGTTCAGCGCGAGCGAGGACCGGTGGATGGTCGCGGTCCGGATGGTCTCCGAGGGCGTCGACGTGCCGCGGCTGGCGGTCGGGGTGTACGCCACGACCATCTCCACGCCGCTGTTCTTCGCCCAGGCCGTCGGCCGGTTCGTCCGCTCCCGGCGGCGCGGCGAGACCGCCTCGGTGTTCCTGCCGACGATCCCGATGCTGCTGGAGTTCGCCTCCGAGATGGAGGTCGAGCGCGACCACGTGCTGGACCGGCCCAAGAAGCACGGCGAGGACGAGCTGTTCGCCGAGGAGGACCAGCTGCTCGCCGAGGCCGAGCGGGCCGAGGACGAGGCCACCGACGACGACATGCTGCCCTTCGAGGCGCTGGAGTCGGACGCGGTCTTCGACCGGGTGCTGTACGACGGCGCCGAGTTCGGCATGCAGGCGCACCCGGGCAGCGAGGAGGAGCAGGACTACCTCGGCATCCCCGGCCTGCTGGAACCCGACCAGGTGCAGATACTCCTTCAGAAGCGGCAGGCGCGGCAGATCGCCCACAGCAAGAAGAAACCGGCAGAAGAGGCCGATCTTCTCGAACTGCCCGCGGAGCGGCGCCCGGTGGTCACCCACCGGCAGCTGCTGGAACTGCGCAAGGAGCTCAACACCCTGGTCGCCGCCTACAACCACCAGAGCGGCAAACCGCACGGGGTGATCCACAACGAGCTGCGCCGGGTGTGCGGCGGCCCGGCGAGCGCGGAGGCGACCGCCGGGCAGCTCGGTGAGCGCATCAAGAAGGTCCGGGAGTGGGCCACCCGGATGCGGTGATCCGCATCCGGTGATCCACGGTTCCACTGCCGCGGGTCCACCGATCCGTTACCGGCGACGCGCGGATCCGAATGCGGGGGTCTGCGGTGGATTCACCGTGAACGCCCCCCGTCCGAACCTCAAACTCGGGTCAAGGCGGCGCCCGGATTGTGGACGACCTCTTCCGCTGAGCGGTACTCGGTCGCTACGGTGCCGCTCACGCACGCGCCGTGGCAGAGCAGCCGCGGAGCGCAGCCGGTTTGCCGACACCAACCGGCGGCCTCTCCGCGCACTGCCGCGGGACCGGCAGTGCGATCCGTCCGTGAGATGCGCCGCCGATTTCACGAGGAGGGGGCGTCGTGACCGCGGAGACGTCTCAAACGCTCGACCGGGGCCTGCGGGTCCTGAAGCTGCTCGCCGACACCGACCACGGCCTGACCGTGACCGAACTGGCGGCCAAACTCGGCGTCAACCGGACGGTGGTCTACCGGCTGCTGGCGACGCTCGAACAGCATTCGCTGGTCCGCCGCGACCTCGGCGGCCGGGCCCGGGTCGGGCTCGGCGTGCTGGGGCTGGCCCACCAGGTGCACCCGCTGCTGCGCGAGGCCGCGCTGCCCGCGCTGCGCTCGCTGGCCGAGGACATCGGCGCGACCGCCCACCTGACGCTGGTCGACGGCACCGAGGCGCTCGCCGTCGCCGTCGTCGAGCCGACCTGGACCGACTACCACGTGGCCTACCGCACCGGCTTCCGGCACCCGCTGGACCGCGGCGCGGCCGGCCGGGCGATCCTGGCCGGCCGCGGCATGCAGCCGACCGCGGACGGCAGCAGCTGGGAGCGGTTCGCCGAGGACGGCCTGGCGCAGCAGGCGGCGCCGGGGGAGCAGGGCGGCCCCGGGGCGCAGGCGGTACGGATCCTGGAGGCCGCCGTGGCCGACGGCCGCCCGCCCGCCGACGGGGCCCAGCCGGGCGACGGCACGGACCATGCGATCGGCGAGGGCGGCGGGCTGAGCCGGCTCCGCTACGTGATCACCTCGGGCGAGCTGGAGGCGGGCGCGAGCGGCGCGGCCGCCCCGCTGCTGGGCGTGCCCGGCGTCGAGGGCAGCGTCGGCGTGGTGATGCTCGCGGACTCCGTGCCCGAGCGGGTCGGCGCCCGCGTCGTCGAGGCGGCGCTGGAGGTCGCGGACGCCCTCCGGTAGGGCCGCGGCGGGGCTGCCCGGCGGCCCCTGGGACGGCCCGGGCCCGGCGCCCCTCGGGCCCGCGGCAGCGCCCCGTTCGAGGGGAGGGCGCGCGGTGAATTAGGGTCGGGCCCATGCCGAACCTCTCCCGCCGGTCCGTGGTGCTCTCGGTGTGCGCCGCGGTCGTGGCCGCCCTGCTCGCCGTGGCCGCCTTCGCGCCGCTGCCGTTCGCGATCGTCGAGCCGGGACTGACCGCGAACGTGCTGGGGGCGGAGAGCGGCACGCAGGTCATCACGGTCACCGGGGTGCCGGTGCGCACCACCAGCGGCCAGCTGCGGCTGGTGACCATCCAGGCGACCGCGCCCAACGCGTCGGTGCACTTCAGCGACGTGTGGCGGGCCTGGTTCAAGAAGAACGAGGCGGCGATGCCGCGGGACGCGGTCTACCCCAGCGGCGGCTCGGTGCAGCAGATCGAGAAGGCCAATCTCAAGGAGATGACGCAGTCGCAGAACGACGCGACCTCGGCGGCGCTCAAGCAGATGGGCCTGTCGCCGTCGCACGTGCACGTCACCCTGCGGCTCGCGGACGTCGGCGGGCCCAGCGCCGGGCTGCTGTTCAGCCTCGGCATCATCGACAAGATCGACGGCGACGGGCACGGCGGTGACCTCACCGGCGGCCGGAACATCGCCGGCACCGGCACGATCGACGCCTCGGGGAAGGTCGGCGCGGTCGGCGGGGTGCCGCTGAAGGAGCAGGCGGCCCGCCGGGACGGCGCCACGATCTTCCTGGTGCCGCGCGACGAGTGCTCCGACGCCAAGGCCGAACTCCCGTCCGGGATGAAGCTCATCCCGGTCACCACGCTGACCAGCGCGCTGTCCGCGCTGTCCGCGCTGCGCGCCGGCCAGGCGACCCCGGCCTGCTGACCGGCGCCGTCCGGCCGGCCGTGCCACCGTGCCCGGCGGGACAATTCAGCCCGTCGCCGGCGCGCGTTCCGCCGCGGTCGGCGCGCCGGACGTGGCGTCCTGCGGCCCGTCCTCCTGCGGCCGTTCCTCCTGGCCGGCGGTCTCCCAGGCGCGGAAGGCCGGCAGTACCAGCGGGCTGAGCGTGGTGACCAGGTACAGGGCGCTCACCGCGGCCAGTGCGGCGGTCAGCCCCGCGTACTGGACGACGTAGCCGCCGGCGAGCGCGCCCAGCGGCACCGCGACCAGCACCCCGGAGGTCACCGCGCCGAACACCCGGCTGCGCAGCCGCTCGGGGACCAGCCGCACCATCTCGGTGCCGATGATCGGGTTGAGCACGCCGCCGGCAAGGCCGCACACCGCGCAGGTGACCACCAGCGGGGCCAGCCCCGGCACGAACGCGCAGACCGCGGTCCGCGGGAAGCCGCAGACGATGAACGCGCCGATGAACAGGCCCCGTTGGGGCAGCCGCTGGCCGAACACGCCGTACAGCAGCGAGCCGACGAGCGCGGACGCGGCGAACGTCCCGGAGACCACGCCGATGCTCACCGAGCCGCCCAGGTTCTCCCGGGCGTGCACCGGCAGCAGCACCGCCGACCACGCCTGGTCCAGCGCGTTGGTCACCATCACCATGACGACCACCGCGAACAGCAGCCTCGCGCGGAACAGGAACGCGTAGCCCTCGCGCAGTTGCGCCCGGTACCCGGCGAACGTGCCGGCCTCGCGGCCTCGTTCCGCGGCGGTGTCCTCGCGGGCCTCGCCGGCCTTCTCCCCACTGGCCTTCTCCTCGGCCTCCTTGCCGGCCTCGCCGGCCTTCCGCCCGCCCGCCCGGCGGGCGCCGTCGCGCACTCCGAGCCCGATCAGCACCGCGGAGACGGCGAAGGTGGCGGCGTCCAGCAGCAGCACGTTGGCCGCGCCGATCGCCGCGATGAGCACGCCGGCCAGCGGGGCGCCCAGCATCCGGGCGCCGCGCGAGGCGCCCTCGTAGGCGCTGGACGCGCGGGAGATGGTGGTGCCGGCCCGTTCGGCGAGCCGCGGCATCAGCACCTCGCGGGCGGTCTCGCCGGGCGCGTGGAACAGCCCGGAGACCGCGACCAGCGCCAGCAGCGCCCCGTAACTCAGGTGCCCGGTCAGGTGCAGCACCGGCACCGCCGCCACCGCGAGCGCGCACACCCCGTCCGAGGCGACGCTGCTGACGGCCAGGCCGAGCCGGTCGATCAGCGGGCCGCCGAGCAGCGCGGCCAGCACGACCGGCAGCGTGGCCGCGAAGGCGGTGAGTCCGGCCCGGCCGGCGCTGCCGGTGGTCTCCAGGACGAACCACGGGACGGCGACCAGGGTGAGCATGTTGCCGGCGATCGAGACGACGTTCGCCGTCAGCAGCAGTGCCAGTGGCCGCCGGTCGGTGTCGGATGTCTGCACAGGTCCCCCCGGGATGCGGTGCGTTGCGGTGCGGTGCTTGCGGTGCGGTGTGGTCGGCGCGGATTCCCCCGGCGCCGCGCGGTGGTGCGGTCAGCCGGTGCGGCGCGGGAAGGCGTGGAAGTGGATCCGCACCCGTGCGCTGTCCTCGGTCCCCTCGGGCACCCGGTCGCGGTAGGACTCGATCAACTGGTGGACCTGCTTGTCGAGTTCGAGGGCGAGCTCGGGCGTCAGCCGGATCGTGTAGTCGCTGAGGTCCCAGGCCTGCCGCCACTCCTCCGGCCACTCGTGCAGGGTGCCGAGCCAGGTGCCCACCTGCTCGGCGTGATCGGTGGCCACGGTGTGCAGGAAGGTCGTCAGGGCGCCGCGGACCTCGGGGTCCGGGTGCTCCAGGAACTCCTCCAGGCTGTCGAAGCGGCTTCCCCGGTGCACCGCCTTCCACCAGCGCTCGCGGGCGGTGCCGCGGTCCGGGTCGTCGACGACGAAGCCGTACGCGGCGAGCTGGCGCAGGTGGTAGCTGGTCGCGCCGCTGGACTCGCCGATCCGGGCGGCGAGGCCCGACGCGGTGGCCGGGCCGTCCTCGCGCAGCATCGCCAGCAGCCGCATGCGCAGCGGATGGGCCAGGCCGCGCAGCGAGCGCGGGTCCAGCGGCGCGATGGCGTCGCTGTCGTAGGGGGAGGAGGCGGCCGGGCCGGCCTCGGGAGTCTGGGGAGTCTCGGACACGACGCCAGCGTACGAAGATGCAAAGATTCTTTGCAAGGGTTCTTTGCAAAGAATCTTTGCATCATGGGCGCGGGCGGCCCGGCGGACCGGCGGGGGAGGAGCCGCCGGACCGGGTCCCGCCCGCTACTCGTCGAGGGCGGCCTGCTCCACCAGCGGGATGATCCGCAGGGGCACCGGGTTCTCCATCACGATCGCGGTGGACGCCCGCACGATCCCCTCGAAGCCGACCACCCGGTCGATCACCCGCTGAAGATCCGCGTTGGACCGCGCGACCAGCCGGCAGAGCATGTCGCCCTCGCCGGTCGTGGTGTGCAGCTCCAGCACCTCCGGCACGTCCGCCAGGTGCGCGCGCACGTCCGGGCCCTGGCCCTGGCGGATCTCCAGGGTGGCGAAGGCGGTCACCGGATAGCCGAGCGCCGCCGGGTCCACCTGCGGCCCGAAACCGCGGATCACGCCGCCGGACCGGAGCCGGTCGAGCCGCGCCTGGACCGTGCCGCGGGCCACCCCGAGCCGCCGCGACGCCTCCAGCACGCCTATCCGCGGCTCCTCGGCCAGCAGGGTGATCAGCCTGCCGTCCAGCGCGTCGATCCCCATGCCGCGGCCTCCTGTGGTCATACTGCACAGATTGTCCCGACGATCCTCGCCACGACTGGGCAAGGTGTCCAGTGAAAACGCGAACTATTGCGCACTCTGAGGCACGGGGAGACGCTTTTCCCATGACTGAGAAGGATGCATTCCCGGTAAAGGGCATGGACGCCGTCGTGTTCGCGGTGGGCAACGCGAAGCAGGCGGCGCACTACTACTCGACGGCGTTCGGCATGCGCCGCGTGGCGTACTCCGGACCGGAGAACGGCAGCCGTGAGACCGCCTCCTACGTCCTGGAGTCGGGCGGCGCCCGCTTCGTCTTCACCTCCGTCATCAAGCCCGACACCGACCGCGGCCGATTCCTCGCAGCGCACGTGGCCGAGCACGGCGACGGCGTGGTCGACCTCGCGATCGAGGTGCCGGACGCCCGGGCGGCGTACGCGTACGCCATCGAGCACGGCGCCACCGGTCTGGAGGAGCCGTACGAACTCAAGGACGACAACGGCACGGTGGTGCTGGCCGCCATCGCCACCTACGGCCAGACCCGGCACACCCTGGTCGACCGGTCCGGCTACGACGGGCCGTACCTGCCCGGCTACGTGGCCGCGGCGCCGCTGGCCGAGCCCCCGCAGCACCGCTTCTTCCAGGCCGTCGACCACTGCGTCGGCAACGTCGAACTCGGCCGGATGAACGAGTGGGTGGAGTTCTACAACCGCGTCATGGGCTTCACCAACATGAAGGAGTTCGTGGGCGACGACATCGCCACCGAGTACTCCGCGCTGATGTCCAAGGTCGTCGCGGACGGCAGCCGCAAGGTCAAGTTCCCGCTCAACGAGCCCGCGATGGGCAAGAAGAAGTCGCAGATCGACGAGTACCTGGAGTTCTACGGCGGCCCCGGCGTCCAGCACATCGCGCTGGCCACCAACGACATCGTCGCCTCCGTCCGCGCGATGCGGGCCGCGGGCGTGGAGTTCCTGGACACCCCCGACTCGTACTACGACACCCTCGGCGAGTGGGTCGGCGACACCCGCGTGCCGGTGGACACGCTGCGCGAGCTGAAGATCCTGGCCGACCGCGACGAGGACGGCTACCTGCTCCAGATCTTCACCAAGCCGGTGCAGGACCGGCCGACGGTGTTCTTCGAGATGATCGAGCGGCACGGCTCCATGGGCTTCGGCAAGGGCAACTTCAAGGCCCTGTTCGAGGCGATCGAGCGCGAGCAGGAGCGCCGCGGCAACCTCTGACCGGGGAACCGGGAACCGGGGCTCCGCGCAGAGCGCCGGGCGCACGGCATCGGGCCGGGATCGCACAGGGGGCGGTCCCGGTCCGCCCGCGTCCGGGGCCGGGCGGGGGAGGGACGATCTTCCGCGCGGCCGCCCGCGGTGACAGGGTGAGAGCATGCGCGAGCTGATCGCACGGCTGCACGAGGGCGTGCCGGCGTCCGCCGTCCTCACGGACCCGGACGTCACCGCGGCCTACGCCCGCGACCAGGCGGCGTTCTCCGGCGCCGGCGTGCCCGCCGTCGTGGTGCTGCCGCGCACGGTCGAGGAGGTGCAGCACGTGCTGCGCACCGCCACCGCGCTGCGCGTGCCGGTGGTGCCGCAGGGCGCCAGGACCGGGCTGTCCGGCGGCGCCAACGCCGTGGACGGCTGCATCGTGCTGTCCACGGCCGGGATGGACCGCATCCTGGAGATCGACCCGGTCGAGCGGATCGCGGTCGTCGAGGCCGGCGTCGTCAACGCGGCGCTGTCCCGCGCCGCCGCCGGGCACGGCCTGTCCTACCCGCCGGACCCCTCCAGCTGGGAGGAGTGCACCATCGGCGGCAACATCGGCACCGGGGCCGGCGGCCTGTGCTGCGTGAAGTACGGCGTCACCGCGGAGTACGTGCTCGGCCTGGACGTGGTGCTCGCGGACGGGCGGCTGCTGCGCACCGGGCGGCGCACCGCCAAGGGCGTCGCCGGCTACGACCTGACCCGGCTTTTCGTCGGCTCCGAGGGCACCCTGGGGATCGTGGTCAGGGCGGTGGTCGCGCTGCGCCCGTCGCCGCCCCCGCAGCTCGCGATGGTGGCCGAGTTCCCGTCCACCGCGGCCGCCGCGGCCGCGGTCTGCGCGATCATGGAGCGCGGCCACGCGCCGTCGCTGCTGGAGCTGATGGACCGTACGTCGGTGCGCGCCGTCAACGACCTGGCGCGGATGGGCCTGCCGGAGTCCACCGAGGCGCTGCTGCTGGCCGCGTTCGACACCCCGGACCCGGCCGCCGACCTGGCCGCCGTCGGCGACCTGTGCACGGCCGCGGGCGCCACCGCGGTGGTGCCCGCCGAGGACGCCGCGGAGTCCGAACTCCTGCTCCAGGCACGGCGGTTGTCACTGCCCGCGCTGGAGCGGCTGGCGCCCTCGCTGATGATCGACGACGTGTGCGTGCCGCGCGGCCGGCTCGGCGACATGCTCGACGGGGTCGCCGAAATCGCCGCGACGTACGCGCTGACCATCGGGGTCTGCGCGCACGCCGGCGACGGCAACACCCACCCCGTGGTGTGCTTCGACCCGCAGGACGCCGACCAGACCCGGCGCGCCCGCGACGCCTTCGACGCGATCATGGCGCTGGGTCTGGAACTCGGCGGCACCATCACCGGCGAGCACGGCGTCGGCCTGCTGAAGCGGGACTGGCTGGCGCGCGAGCTGGGCGAGACCGGCGTCGAGGTGCAGCGCGGTATCAAGGCGGTGCTGGACCCGCTGGGGCTGCTCAACCCCGGCAAGCTGTTCTGACCGCCCGGCCCGCCACCGCCCGGGCCGCCACCGCCCGGGTCCCGACCGGCCGTTGCGCGACGGCCAGGCGCTGGGCGGCCCGGCGTTGGGCGGCCCCGCGCGCGACCGCCGCGCGCGCGGCCGTCCGGCGCGCGGTCCTGCCGCGCGCGCTCGTTCCGTGCCCGTCCGGCCCGGCGGCACCCGCTACGCACTCGCGTCGGGGGTGTCGTCCGTCCCGCCCGTGCTCCACGGGTCACGCAGCCACAACTCGTCGCCGGCGGCGGGTGCGAGCAGCCGGCTGAGCCCGTCGTCCATGCCCAGCTGCTCGTGCTCGGTGCCGGGTGCGACGACCCGCAGGGTGCGTTCCAGCCAGGCGGCGACCGGCGACGACGGCGCCTCCAGCAGCGCGTCGCCGTCCGGCGAGCTGAGCGCCAGACAGATCACGCTGCGGCCGTTGACCTTGGTCGGCCAGATCCGCACGTCGCCGTGCCCGCACGGCCGGAACACCCCCTCCACGATCAGCTCGCGGGCGAACGTCCAGTTCACCGGCGCGTCCGAGCCCACGTGGAAGGTGATGTGCACGGCATAGGGGTCGTGCGCGCGGTAGGCGAGCAGGGCCGGCACCGGAATACTGCGCTCCGGTGACAGCACGAGCTGCATTTCGAGTTCGCGTTCCACCACGGTCTGCATCTGTCGACGTCCTTTCCCTCGGCGCGGTGGCCCCGGGCCGGTCGGCCCGCGGGGCCTTGCACCTGGAAGAGAGCGCGTGCCTCTCCAACCATTACGCGGGTTGACTCGATTCGCTTCAAATTTCCCGAACCTTGGGCAGCGGGAGGCCCGTGAGGGTAAGGACGTGTCGATGCGTCAACGACAGCGGTGTGCGCCACGGCGGGCCCGACGCGTCCGCCGTTCTGGTAGATGTGGACGCACACCCCCGGCCGAGCAGATACGGAACCCGTGAACCATGAGCGCACCCCCATCTGGCTCCTCCGGTTCTTCACCGTCGCCGTCCTCCCCGTCCGCGGCGCCGGGGTACTACCCCGACCCGTCGATCCCGAACTACATCCGCTACTGGAACGGCTCCGCCTGGGTCCCCGGTACCAGCCGCCCGGCACCGGTCGACTCCACCCCGGAGAACCCCACCGGCGGCGCCCCCGCGCCCGCCCCGGCGCCGGCACCCGCGCCTGCGCCGGTCACGGCCTGGCCCGCCGCCGAGGGGTCCGCCGCGCAGGGCGCTGACGCGGCCCCGTCCGGCCCGCCGGCCCAGGAGCGGCCCGGCGGGCGCGCGATCGACGAGTCCGGGCCGATGTTCCTGGACGAGGACCCGGCGGCGCCCCGCGCCGACACCGGCCCGGCGGCGGTGCCGTCGCAGGGCGGTGCCGGCCAGGGGCCCGCGGGCCACGGCCTTCCCGGTCAGGCGGCTCCTGGGCAGGCGGTTCCCGGGCAGGGCGGCGCCGATCAGCGCGGCGCCGACCAGGGCGGCGCCCGGCAGGATCCCCGCGTGGGGGCCGGGCAGGACGCCGCGCCCCCCTGGCCGTCGATGCAGCGGCCCGGCCAGCAACTGCCCCGGATCTCGTGGGGCGCCGAGCAGGGCAGGCCCGGCGCCCAGCCGCCGCAGGCGTCGCCCGGCGTGCAGGCCGTGCCCGGCCAGCCGGGCGCACCGGCCGCCGAGTCCCGCCCCGCCGCGCCCGCACGTCCCGCCCCGTCCGCAGGACCCGGCGCCCCGGTCGCGCCCGCGGGCCCCCAGGGCCCGGCCGCGCCCCAGGCGCCGCTGCCCGGGCACCCGGCCCAGCCCGCCGCCCCCGGACCGCAGCCCGTCCCGCAGGGCGGGCCCGGGCCCGCCGCCCAGCCGTCGCCCGCCGGGCAGCCCGCTCCCGCCCAGCCGGCGGCGCCGTGGGCCGCGCAGGTGCACGACCTGGCGCAGCCGCCGTGGCGTCCGGTGCCGAGCGACCCGTTCGGCGTCTCCCAGGGCCACGACCGTCCCGGCGGGCTGATGCGCCGGTTCGCCGCCCGGGTGATCGACGGCGTGCTGCTGGCCGCCGTCACCGGCGCCGCCGCGTTCCCGCTGGGCACCTCCGCCTACCACCACGCCAAGGACAAGGTGGACCAGGCGAAGCTGACCGGAGAGACCGTCAAGGTGTGGCTGCTGGACGGGACGACCGGGACGGACCTGGCCGCCGTGGTCGGCGTCCTGCTGGTCGCCGGGCTGCTGCTGGAAGTGCTGCCGACCGCCAAGTGGGGCCGTACGCTGGGCAAGAAGCTGGTGGGCCTTCAGGTGCTGGACATCGAGGGCCAGCTGCCGCCCCGGTTCGGGGCGAGCCTGCGCCGCTGGCTGACCCACACCCTGCTCGACGTGACGGTCGTCGGCCTGCTGGGCAGCGCCTGGGGCCTGTTCGACCGGCCGTGGAAGCAGGGCCTGCACGACAAGGCGGCCGGGACGTTCGTCGCCGAGGGGTGACGGGCGGCGGCCCGTTACCCCGAACGGGCCTTGTGGCGGGCGGTGCCCGCACAGCCGGGTTTGACTCGGGACATGAGCACCGATCAGCCGCCGCCCAGCGAACCGCCCGGCCAGGGGGGCAACCCGCCGCCCGGCCAGGGTCCGAACCAGCCGCCGCCGGGCAACCCGTACGCGGGCGGCCCCTACGGCGCGCCGCCCCCGGGCGGCGGCGAGGGCCCCTACGGCGGCGGCGGTCCGTACGGAGGCGGCGGCCAGGACGGTCCCCCCGGGGGCGGCGGCCCCTACGGCCAGAACCCGTACGAGGGCGGGCCGGCCGGCCAGGACCCGCTGGCCGGGATGCCGCCGCTCGCGCCGGGCGGCAAGCGGGTGCTCGCCCGGATCATCGACATCATCATCGTGCTGATCCCGTCGTTCCTGCTGGACTGGGCCGCGGTCGGCCTGCACGGCAGCGACGTGACCGCCGGGCGGTCGGCGGTCGGCGGCGTGTTCACCGCCGGGCTCGGCTTCCTGTACGAGTTCTTCATGACCAGGTCCACCGGGCAGACCATCGGCAAGCGGATGATGGGCCTGCGGGCGGCGACGCTGGCCGACGGCAGCGTGCCGGACTCGCAGTCGTCCGCGGTGCGCGCCGCCATCCTGTGGCTGCCGGCGTTCTGCTGCAGCTGCCTGTGGTTCGTGATCATCGGGATCACGGTGCTCTTCGACCGGCCGTACAAGCAGGGCCTCCAGGACAAGGCGGCGAAGACGGTGGTGGTCGAGGCCACCTGACGGGCCCGCGGCCCTCTGTACCGTCACCCGGTCGGCTGATTTACTCATCAGCCATGACCGCTGACCGACCGTCGGGAATGGCCCCGCTGGCCACACCCTCGCAGCGCTTCCTGGCCCGGGTGATCGACACCGGGGTGCTGCTGGTGATCGACGTCCTCGTGTCCGCGGTGCTCCTCGGCGGCGACGTCCGGCACCCCGGCGACGTCCCGTACGGCAGGCAGGTCCTGGTCGGCATGCTGATGTTCGTCCTGTACTTCGCGTACGAGGGCGCCATGACGGCCGCCCGCGGGCAGACGCTGGGCAAGATGGCGATGCGGATCCGCGCGGCGCGGCTGTCCGACGGGGCGGTGCCGGGACCCGCGGGATGGACCCGGGCCGCGGTGTACGCGCTGCCCGGGGTCCTCACCGTGATCCTGGTCGGCCCGCTGTTCTGGCTGCTGAACTCCCTGTGGTGCCTGTGGGACCAGCCGTTCCGGCAGTGCCTGCACGACAAGGCGGCAGGCACCGTGGTCGTGGCGGCCCTCTAGACCCGGAGGGCGCCTCAGCGCCGCAGCGAGTGCTCGCTCACCCGGGGTTCCGCCGTGGCGGCCACCCGGGCGCGGGGCACGGAGACCCGTGGCGCGCGGTCCGGACTCGCGGCGGGCCCTGCGGCCGGCGCCGAGGCGAGGCGGCGGCCGCGCGGGGCCAGCGCCACGGCTACGAGCAGTCCGGCCAGCAGCCCGCCCGCGGCCAGGCCGGCGACGGCGGCCCCGGAGCGGGCGTCGGTGGCGATCAGCAGCACCACCGTGGTCAGGACGACGGTCAGGGAACCGTAGGTGACCTGCGCGGTCGTGGTTCGGGGCATGAGGGAATCCGTCCTCGGGGGTACGCCGGTGCGGGGGATCACCGGCGGGCACTGACGGGGTACGCACGGACTGACGGGCTCTCAGAGCTGACTCTACGGTTCGGCATGCCCCGGCCCGGCGGCGGGTAAGCAGGCGCCCCTCGCCGTCGGGGTGCACGAGGGGGCGCACGGGGTCGCACACCTGACCGGTAGCCCGACGGCACGTGCACGCGGGGGAGTTGGCGCCGTCCGCTGAGCGGGGTTCCCGTCTCCGGAAACCGGCAAACCTACTGTCACGTCATGCTCAAGTCAAGATCTGTTTTTTCTTCCGTCACTCCGGTGCAATGGCATTTCCCAAGGGGAGGTCAAGGAATCTTGAAGACTCAGCGGAGGATCACCCAACCCGCCGCCCTGGCCCTCGCGATAGCCGTGCTCGGCGTGCCCGCGGTCACCGCCGCCGGCGCCCACGCGGCGGTACCGGACCGGGCCGGATCCGCAGGAAGCGCGGCGGCCTCGCACGATCCCGCGGCAAGCGAACCGCACGATCTGCCGGGCCCGTTCAGCAAGCAGCAGGCGGCCGAGCGCAGCGCGGCGCTGCAGCAGGTCGTCTCCGGCGAGGCCAGCGTCCAGCAGCGCGACGGCTCCAAGGTCGTCCAACTCGGCGGCAGCAAGGGCAAGAAGGGCAAGTACGTCGAGCTGGGGCGGGAGAGGACCGACAAGATCTTCACGATCCTCGTGGAGTTCGGCGACACGGTCGACTCGACCACGCAGTACGACCCGGACGGCCCGGACGGCCCGAAGCCGCCGGTGACCAAGTACGGCGGCACGCCGGGCCCGGCGCACAACACCATCGCCGAGCCCGACCGGGCGAACGACAACTCCACCGCCTGGCAGGCCGATTACAACCAGCAGCACTTCCAGGACCTGTACTTCTCGCACGACTCGGGCAAGGAGTCCCTGGCGAAGTACTACGAGAAGCAGTCCTCGGGCCGCTACTCGGTCGACGGCGAGGTCTCCGCCTGGGTCAAGGTGCCCTACAACGAGGCCCGTTACGGCTCGAACTACTGCGGCTCCTCGATCTGCTCCAACGCCTGGGACCTGATCCGCGACGCGACGAACGCGTACGTCGCCGACCAGAAGGCCCAGGGCCGCACCACCGCGCAGATCAAGGCGGACCTGGCGCAGTACGACCAGTGGGACCGCTACGACTACGACGGCGACGGCAACTTCAACGAGCCCGACGGCTACATCGACCACTTCCAGATCGTGCACGCCGGCGAGGACGAGTCCGCGGGCGGCGGCGCCCAGGCGACCGACGCGCTGTGGGCGCACCGCTGGTACGCCTACGGCACCGACGCGGGCAAGACCGGCCCGGCGGACAACAAGGTCGGCGGCACGCAGATCGGCGACACCGGCATCTGGGTCGGCGACTACACCCTCCAGCCGGAGAACGGCGGACTGGGCGTCTTCGCCCACGAGTACGGCCACGACCTGGGCCTGCCGGACGAGTACGACACCACCTACGCCGGTGAGTCGAGCGTCGCGTTCTGGTCGCTGATGTCGTCCGGTTCGTGGATGGGCACCGGCCGGAACGCCATCGGCGATCTGCCCGACGACATGAGCGCCTGGGACAAGCTGCAGCTGGGCTGGCTCGACTACGGGACCGCGAAGGCCGCGTCGCACTCCACGACCAGGCTGGGCGTCGCCGAGTACAACACCAAGGACAAGCAGGCTCTGGTGGTCCAGCTGCCCGACAAGGCGGTCACCACCACCATCACACCGCCGGCCGAGGGCGCGGCGCAGTGGTGGAGCGGCATGGGCGACAACCTGTCCAACACGCTGACCCGCTCGGTCGACCTCACCGGTGCCGGCACCGCCTCCCTGAACCTCAAGGGCTGGTGGGACATCGAAGAGAACTACGACTTCCTCTACACCGAGGTGTCCGCCGACGGCGGCGCCACCTGGACCGCGCTGGACGGCACCGCCAACGGCGCGTCCCTGCCGCGCGACGGCGGTGACGTGCCCGCGCTGACCGGCACCTCCGGCGCGTACGAGGACCTGGCGTTCCCGCTGGACGCCTACGCCGGCCAGCAGATCCAGCTGCGCTTCCGCTACCTCACCGACGGCGGCGTGGCGCAGAAGGGCTTCGCGGCCGACGCGATCACCGTGACCGCCGACGGCGCCACCGTGGTCAGCGACGGCGCGGAGAACGGCGACAACGGCTGGACCGCCAAGGGCTTCTCGCGGATCGGCGGGTCGTTCTCCAGCGACTACCCGCAGTACTACATCGCCGAGAACCGGCAGTACGTGTCGTACGACAGCACGCTGCGCACCGGCCCGTACAACTTCGGCTTCACCGGCACCCGGCCGGACTGGGTCGAGCACTTCCCGTACCAGAACGGCCTGCTGATCTGGCTGTGGGACACCTCGCAGCCGGACAACAACGTCGGCATCCACCCCGGCTCCGGCCAGATCCTGCCGGTCGACGCGCACGCCACTCCCGAGAAGTGGGCGGACGGCTCGATCATGCGCAACCGGATCCAGGCGTACGACTCGCCGTTCAGCCGGTACGCGACCGACGGCTTCACGCTGCACGCCAACGGCGTCGCGGCGAAGGTCCCGGCCAAGCCCGGCGTGCCGGTCTTCGACGACCACCAGGGCACCTACTGGTACAGCAGCAACCCGACCGGCGGCGTCAAGGTGCCGGACACCAACACCAGGATCACCATCCTGAACGAGGCCAAGGACGGCTCCACGATGACCGTGCAGGTCGCACCGAGCCACCACTGACCTCAGCAGTCATGTGCAGGACAGCTCACATACCGTTTGACCTGCATTGATCCGGCGTTCGGCCGTCGTCCTCTGGTGGGCGGCGGCCGAACGGCCTTAGATGTGTCCATGGCCGTCGGCGGTTTCACCAAGCTCCCGAGCGGCACGGTGATCGTCGCCCTCGCGCTGCCGCAGCCGGGCTGCCCCGACCACACCGTGCGCGTGGTGGTGCACGCCCTGAGCCGGCAGCGGGCGCTGACCCGGCTCAGCAACCTGGGCTTTCGCGGCGCCCGGATGAGCGGCAACGCGGAGCCGCCCACCCCGGACGAGATCACCGCCGTGCTGCACCATCCGGACGGTCTGATCTGGCGTGACTACCGTGCGCGCACGGCCGACCCCTGGCATCCCATCTCCGCGCTGAGCCGGGTGGCCGGGCCCATCCCGTAGCGGGCGGGGCCGCCGTGCGGTCAGCCCTGGACGACCGGCGTGCCGGACAGGGCGACGCCCGCGGCCCGCAGGTCGGCGAGCGCCTGCTCGGTGGAGGCGGGGGCGACGCCCGCGGTGAGGTCCAGCAGGACCCGGGTCGCGAAGCCCTCGCGGGCCGCGTCCAGGGCGGTGGCCCGCACGCAGTGGTCGGTGGCGATGCCCACCACGTCCACCTCGGTGACGTCGTGCTCGCGCAGCCAGGCGGCGAGCGACTCGCCGTTCTCGTCCCGGCCCTCGAAGCCGCTGTAGGCCGCCGCGTGGGCGCCCTTGTCGAACACCGCCTCGATCGCCCCGGAGGCGACCGCGGGGGCGAAGTTCGGGTGGAAGCCCACGCCCTCGGTGCCGGCCACGCAGTGCCGCGGCCACGACGACGCGAAGTCCGGGTGGTCGGAGAAGTGCGAGCCGGGGTCGATGTGGTGGTCGCGGGTGGCCACCACGTGCCGGTAGGCGCCGGCGCCCGATGCGTCACCGATCAGGTCGGTGATCGCGGCGGCCACGTCGGCCCCGCCGGACACGGGCAGGCTGCCGCCCTCGCAGAAGTCGTTCTGCACGTCGACGACGATCAGTGCGCGGTGCATGGTGCCCTTCCGGCGGAATCGGGACGGGGGTGGCGGTCGCGGGACCGCCGTGAGCCGCTCCTACGGAGCGTAGGGGGCGGGGGCGTCGCGGGGAAGTGAGGGGCCCTTGCGCGGGTTGCGGTGCCCGCCGGCTGTTGGTGGGTGGTGCGGGTCGCTCCGGGCCACCGGGCCGGTGGACTACCGTCCCGGAGGGGTGGTGCGGTGCGCTCCGGACCACCGGGCCGGTGGGGGGCTGGTCGCGCAGTTCCCCGCGCCCCTGGAGGGTTGCCCTGGTCCGCTGGGGGGAGCTGCGGCCCTGGATGGGTGCCCTGGTCCGCTGCTGCGGCCCTGGATGGGTGACCTGGGTCGCTCTAAAGGGTGTGGTACTCCGTGGGGAGGACGGGTTCGCCGCGGGAGAGTTGGGTGGCGGAGAGGGGGAGGCCGGCGCGGGACTCGATGTGGCGGGTGCGGGCCGCGTCGAGGGGCTCGCGGCCGACGATCTCGCCGCCCTTCACGAGGGGGACCAGCAGCTGGCGGTCGGCGAGGTCGTCCGGCACCGGGCCGCTGCCGATCACCTCGGCCTCGGCGACGCCGTCCTCGTCCAGCCGGCGCGCGGCCCACTTGCGGCCGCCGATGCTGGTCTTGCCGCCCAGCGACTTCTTCGCCACGGGGATCAGCGGCGCGTCCGGCGCGTCCGAGGTGCCCCGGGCCACCAGCTTGTAGACCATCGCGCACGTCGGGTGGCCGCTGCCGGTGACCAGCGAGGTGCCCACCCCGTAGGCGTCGACGGGTGCCGCCGCCAGCGAGGCGATCGCGTACTCGTCGAGATCGGAGGTGACCACGATCCGGGTGTTCTTCGCGCCCAGGTCGTCCAGCTGCTGCCGTACCCGGTGGGCGAGCAGCAGCAGGTCGCCGGAGTCGATGCGGACCGATCCCAGCTCGGGCCCGGCCACCTCCACCGCGGTGCGCACCGCGGTGGCCACGTCGTAGGTGTCGACCAGCAGCGTGGTGTCGCGGCCCAGGGCCTCCACCTGGGCGGTGAACGCGCCCTTCTCGGTGTCGTGCAGCAGCGTGAAGGCGTGCGCGCTGGTGCCGATGGTGGGCAGCCCGTAGCGGAAGCCGGCCGCCAGGTTGGAGGAGGACCGGAAGCCGCCGACGTAGGCGGCCCGGGAGGCGGCCACCGCGGCCAGCTCGTGGGTGCGGCGGGCGCCCATCTCCATCAGCGGGCGGCCGCCGGCCGCCACCGCCATCCGGGAGGCGGCCGCCGCGATCGCCGAGTCGTGGTTGAGGATCGACAGCACGACGGTCTCCAGCACGACCGCCTCGGCGAAGGTGCCCTCCACTCGCAGGATCGGGGATCCGGGGAAGTACACCTCGCCCTCCGGGTAGCCCCACACGTCACCGGTGAAGCGGTACCCGGACAGCCACTCCAGGGTGGCCTCGTCGACGACCTGCTCGCGGCGCAGGAAGTCCAGCACGGGACCGTCGAAGCGGAAGTTCTCGATCGCGTCCAGCACCCGGCCGGTGCCGGCCACGACCCCGTAGCGGCGCCCTTCGGGCAGCCGGCGGGTGAAGGCCTCGAAGACCGAGCGGCGGTGCGCCGCGCCGCTGCGCAGGGCGGCCTGCAGCATGGTCAGCTCGTACCGGTCGGTGAACAGGGCGGTGGACGGCACGTCCACCGGCAAAGCCAGGTCTGCTGTGCTCATGGCGACGATGCTACCCCACATCTCGTCACTCTGACGATTTCTCGGGGCATCCCTGCCCGCTCGCAAGGCCATTTGTGTCACGGACCACATGAGCGGCAGCATGGGTTACGTGAGTGTTGCGCCAGTCGAGATCGAACGCACCGAGCCGAGCGAAGCGCCCTTCCAGGTACCCGAGCCGGACGTTCCCTGGGTGACGCTCGTGCACAACGACCCCGTCAACCTGATGAGCTACGTGACGTACGTCTTCCAGGCGTACTTCGGCTACTCGAAGGGCAAGGCCACCAAGCTGATGAAGGACGTCCACTACAAGGGCCGCGCCGTGGTCTCCAGCGGCACGCGCGAGGAGATGGAGCGCGACGTGCAGGCGATGCACGGCTACGGCCTCTGGGCGACCATGTCGCAGGACCGCTGATGAGCCGCCGACGCGCCCGCGCCGGTTACTTCGGTCCGGCCTCCGGCGGTGGAGCCGCCGTCGCGCTCGACGACGTGGAGATCTCCATCCTGCGCAGTCTGGCCGTCCAACTGCTGGAACTCATCGGCCCCGGCGACCAGCCGGCCGGCGCCGAGGAGGACCCGCTGGCCCAGCTGTTCGCGGAGGGCCCGACGAAGCCGCCGGAGGACCCGGCGCTCGCCCGGCTGTTCCCCGACGCCTACGAAGAGCCCGCCGACGCCTCGGAGTTCCGCCGCTACACCGAGAACGACCTGCGGGCCCGCAAGCGCGAGGACGCCCTGGCGATGATCCGGGTGCTCGACCGCGGCGGCCCGGTGCTGGAGCTCACCGCCGAGGAGGCCCGGCAGTGGCTCGGCGGCCTCAACGACCTGCGGCTGACCCTCGGCACCCGGCTGGAGATCACCGAGGACGACAGCGACGAGCTGTACCACCTGCCCGACAGCGACCCGCGCAAGCCGCTGGTGATGGCCTACCTGTGGCTCGGCGGGCTCCAGGAGTCTCTCGTCGAGACGCTGCTGGGCTGAGCCTTTCCGGTGTCGTTCGGCCGCCGGTGCGGCGGCCGGCCGCCCCGGCGGGTACCCAT
>WRCZ01000008.1 GCA_009783685.1 Actinomycetes bacterium | reverse complement strand
GGGAACTGCGCGAACAGCCACGGCGGTGCCGCAGACGGCAATGACGGCCAGGGGGCAGGCCCGACTCCGCAAGGGGTGCGGGGAACTCTGCGACCGGCTAGCCAGGGACGTCAGGGGTGGCGGCGAGGCCGAGGGGGTGGCCGGGAGCCCGCTTCCGGAGGGGGGTGGTTCGGGAGCGGGCCGCAGGTCAGAGGGCGAGGGCGGGGGCCAGCCAGGTGGGGATGCCGTTGAGGAGGGCGTAGAGGCGGGCGGCCTCCGTACGGAGCTGCGCGGCCTCCGCGTCGGCCTCGACATCGGCCAGGGCGAGGAGCGCGGGGGCCGTGCCCACGAGATGGCCGAGGGCCACCCGGATCCGCAGCGACTCGGCGAAGCCGTGCCGCGCCTCGGCCAGGTCGCCCTCCGCGGCGGCCAGCCCGGCCAGGTGCCGCCAGGTGAACGACGTCAGGAAGGTGTCGCCGTGCGCCACGGCCCCGGCGTGGGCGCGCCGGTACGCGGCCCGCGCCGCCGCCGGGTTGGCGGCGATGTTCTCCGCCACCAGCCCGCGCCGGAAGTCGAGCAGCGGCCGCCCCGGCGACGCCGGCGACAGCAGCGCCGCGCTGCGCCCGAAGGCCGACCGCGCCTCGTCCGCCCGGTCCCGCACGGAGAACAGCGTCGCGCCGTACGCCAGGTACCCCCGCTCCGAGGCCGCGGCCCCGCGCTCCTCGTCCGTCGAGGCGAGCGCCTCGGCCGTGCGCAGCGCGTCCTCCGCCTCCGCCCACCCGTCGACGTGGTAGAAGCAGCCCTCGACCAGCAGTTCCGCCCTGCGCAGCGCCGCCCCCGCGTCGTCGTCGCAGAACGGCGCCAGCAGCGCCGCCGCCTCCGCCCAGCAGCCGCGTGCCCGCAGCCGCCATACGTCCGGTACCCCGACCGCAGATTCCGACAGGGCGGTATCTGTCACAGCTTCTCCCCCAAGCACGTCGTCGAGCCCGCGTGAGCAACAGTGGCCGAAGTCCAGCACGCGCAGGGGCCCCGCGCCAAGGGGTCGGAGATCACTTCTTGTGAAAGGGATCACTTTCACGAGCGTGCAAGCGACGGCCGTCGAGCCGGCCGCCGGCGCCCGCCCGCGGCCGTCGCGCGTCAACTCATGCGCAGCGCGAGGAAGAAGTCCAGCTTGTCCTCCAGCCGGGACAGGTCCCGGCCGGTCAGCTGCTCGATCCGGCCGATCCGGTACCGCAGGGTGTTGACGTGCAGGTGCAGCCGGGACGCGCACCGGGTCCACGACCCGTCGCACTCCAGGAACGCCTCCAGCGTGGGGATCAGCTCGGCGCGGTGCCGCCGGTCGTAGGCCCGCAGCGGGTCCAGCAGCCGCGCGGTGAACGCCCGTCGCACGTCGTCCGGGACGAACGGCAGCAGCAGCACGTGGGACGCCAGCTCGTCGTGGCCGGCGACGCAGACCCGGCCGGGCCGGGCGGCGGCGACCCGGCGGGCGTGCCGGGCCTCCTCCAGGGCGCCGCGCAGACCCTCGGGGGAGTGCACCGCGGCGCTGACGCCGATCGTCAGCCGGCCGTCCTCGGCCAGGCCCCGTGACAGCGGCCCGCGCAGTGCCTGCTGCAGCCGTTCGGCGGCCAGCGGCTCGGGAGCCCCGGGCCGCTCCGGCGCGGCGCCGGCGTCCCCGGCGGCGGTGCCGTGCTCCTCGCCGCCCTCGGAGGTCGCCGCGGGCCCGCCGTTCCCGTCGCCCGTGCCGATCCCGCCACCGGGGTACCCGCGCCGGAGCAGCGGCACCAGGGCTATCGCCTTGCCCTCGACGTGGGCGACCGCGATCCGGTCGGCCTCCTCGGAGCCCGCCGCCGAGGGGTCGGCGAGGACCTCCTCCAGCAGCGTCTGGGCGACCGGCCCCGGCGGCACGTCGGCGTCGGCCCAGTCCACCCGGGCCACCACGATCTGCCACTGCGGCGCACCGGCCGCGCCGGGCACCAGCACGGGTGCCGCCGCCCGCAGCCGGGCCCCGATCTCGGCCGGCGGCGCCCCGCCCTGCACCAGCTCGAAGACCTCGGTGGCCAGCCGCCGCCGGACCGTGCGCGCGGCGTCCCTGCGGTCGCGTTCGACGGCGATCAGCTGGGTCACCCCGTGCAGCAGGTCGAGGCGCTCGGCCGGCCACTCGCCGGCGTCGGCCTCGACCGCGAGGAACCAGTCGGAGAGCACGGTCGCCCGGACGTCCGCCGCCTCCTGGCCCGCGCGGACCGGGAACAGCGAGTAGACCCGGCCGCCCTGGGCGGCCACCCGGTGCGGCGCGGGGCGGGCGGTGCGGGACGCGGCCTGCTGGGCGCCGGCCAGCTCGGCGCGCACTGCGGGCGGCAGCGGATGGCCGGAGCCGCCGATCTCCCGGCCGGTGGACGACAGCACCCACGCCCGCAGGTCCAGGTCGCTGCCGAGCAGGTCGAGCACGGCGTCGGGGCCGCCGCCGGCCGGCCCGGACGACATCAGCCTGCGATGCCGGTCGACGACCGCCGCCAGGTCGCCGGCCCGCTCGCCGGAGACCTGCCGGACCACGTACTCGGTGACCCGCGCGAACGCGACTTGCTCGTCGACGGCGAACAGCGGCAGCCGGTGGCGGGCGCAGGCCGTCACCAGGTCGTCGGGGACGGCGCTCAGCTCCGCCTCGCCGGCGGCCAGGGCGGCGACGCCCGCGGCGGCGAGGATCCGCACGAACGGCTCGGAGTCCTCGGGGCCGTGCCGCCAGGCCAGCCCGGTGAGCACCAGCTCGCCGCCGTTGAGGTAGCGGCTGGGGTCCCGCAGGTCGGTGGTCATGACGCCGCGGACCGTCCGGTCGAGCTCGTCCGCGCCGCTGAGCAGGCGCAGGCCCAGGGCTTCGGTGTCCAGCAGTGCGCGGAGCCGCATCGTCGTCCTTGTCGTGAGGTCCGCGGAGCTCGACGGGAAGTCCGCGGAGTGGGCGGGGTGCCGGGCGCGGCGCCCCGCGGGCATGCGTGGCGGGGCCGGAGCCGGGTGCCGTGCCACCGCTGTTGCCGGTGGGAACCGGCGAGGTTTCCGGATCAGCCCTTTAGGAGGAATCTACAAGACCCACCGGCTGGCCAGCCAAGTGCTTCATGTTTTCGGTGACTGCACCCGGACGGCCGCAGAGTCGTGTACTGAGCTCACGCCGTGTGAATGGCTCAGTGGAGGACATCCTCCGTACCCCTCGCAGACCCCTCGACGCCATGCTCCACCCGCCCGGCGGGCGCATCCCGGCACCTCCGGGGCCGCCCGGACACCGCCGGCGGGCCGAGTCAGACCGAGAAGAGACCCCATGGACTTCCTGCGCCCCGCCAGCTGGCAGGAGGCGCTCGCCGCCAAGGCCGAGCACCCCGCAGCCGTGCCCATCGCGGGCGGCACGGACGTGATGGTCGAGATCAACTTCGACCACCGCAGGCCCGAGTACCTGCTGGACCTGAACCGCATCGGCGAGCTCGAGGAGTGGGAGGCCGACGGCGACACCGTCCGGCTGGGCGCCTCGGTGCCGTACACCCGGATCATGGAGGGGCTGCGCGCCGAACTGCCGGGGCTGGCGCTGGCCGCCCACACGGTCGCCTCCCCGCAGATCCGCAATCGCGGCGGCGTCGGCGGCAACCTCGGCACCGCGTCGCCGGCCGGCGACGCCCACCCGGCGCTGCTGGCCGGCGGCGGCGCGGTCGAGGCGGAGTCGGTCCGCGGGACCCGCATGATCCCGATCGACGACTTCTACCTGGGCGTCAAGCGCAACGCGCTCGCCCCCGACGAGCTGATCCGCGCGGTGCACCTGAAGAAGGCGACCGGGCCGCAGCAGTTCTCCAAGGTCGGCACCCGCAACGCCATGGTCATCGCGGTGTGCGCGTTCGGCATCGCGCTCCACCCCGACCTGCGCACCGTGCGCACCGGCATCGGCTCCGCCGCCCCGACGCCGATCCGCGCCACCACCGCGGAGGAGTTCCTCACCGCGGCGCTGGAGGAGGGCGGCTTCTGGGACAACGGCAAGGCCGTGCCGCCCTCGGTGGCGCGGCAGTTCGCCGACCTGGTGGCCGGTGCCGCCAACCCGATCGACGACGTGCGCGGCACCGCGTCCTACCGCAGGCACGCGCTGGCCGTCATGGCCCGCAGGACCCTCGGCTGGACCTGGGAGCAGTACCGCGGCAAGCAGCAGGACGAGAGGAACCAGCCATGCGCGTGACCTTCACCGTCAACGGCCGCCGGCAGGAGGCCGACGACGTCTGGGAGGGCGAGTCCCTGCTGTACGTGCTGCGCGAGCGGATGGGCCTGCCCGGGTCCAAGAACGCCTGCGAGCAGGGCGAGTGCGGCTCGTGCACGGTCCGCCTGGACGGGGTGCCGGTCTGCTCGTGCCTGGTCGCGGCCGGTCAGGCGGAGGGCCGCGAGGTCGTCACCGTCGAGGGCCTGGCCGGGAAGGACGGCCGGCTGTCCACCGTGCAGCAGGCGTTCGTGGACGCCGGCGCGGTGCAGTGCGGCTTCTGCACCCCCGGCCTGCTGGTCGCCGCCGACGAGCTGCTGGAGCGCACCCCCGAACCGTCGGACGGCGACATCCGCGAGGCCCTGTCCGGCAACCTGTGCCGCTGCACCGGCTACGAGAAGATCCTCGACGCGGTCCGCCTGGCGGCCGCCCGCACCGGAGAGGCGGTGTGAGCATGACCGGCCACCCGACCCGGGCCGCGACCGCGCCCGGCCGCACGCCCACCAGCGTCACCCAGGGCGCCGACGGCAGCCCCACCAGGGGCGGCATCGGCGAGTCCACGATGCGTCCGGACGGCATCCTCAAGGTCACCGGCGAGTTCGCGTACTCCTCCGACCTGTGGCACGAGGACATGCTGTGGGGCCACACCCTGCGCAGCACCGTCGCCCACGCCCGCATCGTCTCCATCGACACCTCCGAGGCGCTGGCCACCTCCGGCGTGTACGCCGTGCTGACGTACGACGACCTGCCGACCGAGGTCAGGCACTACGGCCTGGAGATCCGCGACACCCCGGTGCTCGCCCACGGCAAGGTCCGCCACCACGGCGAGCCGGTGGCGCTGGTCGCCGCCGACCACCCGGAGACGGCCCGCCGCGCCGCGGCCAAGATCCGGGTGGAGTACGAGGAACTGCCGGTCGTCACCGACGAGGCGTCCGCGACCGGGCCCGGCGCCGTGCTGGTCCACGAGCACCGCGACGACCACCACAGCGGGCACGTCCCGCACCCCAACATCGTGCACCGGCAGCCGATCGTGCGCGGCGACGCGGCCGCGGCCGCGGAGCGTGCCGACGTCGTCGTCACCGGCGACTACGTCTTCGGCATGCAGGACCAGGCGTTCCTCGGCCCCGAGTCGGGGCTCGCGGTGCCCGCCGAGGACGGCGGCGTCGACCTGTACGTGGCCACCCAGTGGCTGCACTCCGACCTGCGGCAGATCGCGCCCGTGCTGGGCCTGCCGGAGAAGAAGGTCCGGATGACGCTGTCCGGCGTCGGCGGCGCGTTCGGCGGCCGCGAGGACCTGTCGATGCAGATCCACGGCTGCCTGCTCGCGCTGCGCACCGGCAAGCCGGTGAAGATCGTCTACAACCGCTTCGAGTCGTTCTTCGGCCACGTCCACCGCCACCCGGCCAGGCTCCACTACGAGCACGGGGCCACCCGGGACGGCAGGTTGACCCACGTCAGGTGCCGGATCGTGCTGGACGGCGGCGCCTACGCCTCCGCCTCGCCGGCCGTTGTCGGCAACGCCGCGTCGCTGTCCATCGGCCCCTACGTCGTCGAGGACGTCGACATCGAGGCGATCGCGCTCTACACCAACAACCCGCCGTGCGGCGCGATGCGCGGCTTCGGCGCGGTCCAGGCGTGCTTCGCCTACGAGGCGCAGATGGACAAGGTCGCCGCCGAACTCGGCCTGGACCCCGTGGAGTTCCGGCAGATCAACGCCATGGAGCAGGGCACCGTGATGCCCACCGGGCAGGTCGTGGACTCGCCCGCGCCGGTCGCCGAACTGCTGCGCCGGGTCAAGGCCCTCCCGATGCCGCCCGAGCGGCAGTGGGAGACCACCGAGGGCGCCGACGTCCGCGCGCTGCCCGGCGGCCTGTCCAACACCACCCACGGCGAGGGCGTCGTGCGCGGCGTCGGCTACGCGGTGGGCATCAAGAACGTCGGCTTCTCCGAGGGCTTCGACGACTACTCCACCGCCCGGGTGCGGATGGAGGTGATCAACGGCGAGCCGGTGGCCACCGTGCACACCGCGATGGCCGAGGTCGGGCAGGGCGGCGTCACCGTGCACGCCCAGATCGCCCGCTCCGAACTGGGCGTCTCCCAGGTGACGATCGCGCCCGCCGACACCCGGGTCGGCTCGGCCGGCTCCACCTCCGCCTCCCGGCAGACGTACATGACCGGCGGCGCGGTGAAGAACTCCTGCGAGGCGGTCCGCGAGAAGGTGCTGGAGATCGGCCGCCGGAAGTTCGGCACCTACCACCCGGCGTGGGCCACCGCCGAACTCCTGCTGGAGGGCGGCAAGGTGGTCACCGACGGCGGCGAGGCGCTGGCCGACATCGCGGACGTCCTGGAGGACGAAGCCGTCGACGTGGAGCTGGAGTTCCGGCACCGGCCGACCCAGGCGTTCGACCTGCGCACCGGCCAGGGCAACGGCCATGTGCAGTACTCGTTCGCCGCGCACCGCGCCGTCGTGGAGGTCGACACCGAACTCGGCCTGGTCAAGGTCGTCGAACTGGCCTGCGCCCAGGACGTCGGCAAGGCGCTCAACCCGCTGTCGGTCGTCGGCCAGATCCAGGGCGGCAGCACCCAGGGCCTGGGCGTGGCCGTGATGGAGGAGATCGTCGTCGACCCGGTGACGGCCAAGGTCCGCAACCCGTCCTTCACCGACTACCTGATCCCCACCATCCTCGACACGCCGACCATGCCGGTCGACGTCCTCGAACTCGCCGACGAGCACGCCCCGTACGGGCTGCGCGGCATCGGCGAGGCACCCACCCTGTCGTCCACTCCCGCCGTGCTCGCCGCCATCCGGCAGGCGACCGGCCTGGAGCTGACCAGGACACCGGTCCGGCCCGAGCACCTGACCGGAGCGTAGGAACTCCGCCCGGGGCGCGGCGCATCGTGCCGCGCCCCCGGCGGCAGCAAGGCAGTCGTTCGTCTCGGGCCGTCCCCCGGGTCGTGCATGCCACGCAGCATCCCAAATCCCGCACGCGCGTGCGGGTGCCCCTGTGAACCTTGGGAGTTGGCACCATGACCCAGACGCCAGTAGAGCCGCGCACGGCGGCGGAGGACGCGGGCACCGGCTCGCGTGTGCCCGCCGGCAGATCCTGGCTCGACCGGTACTTCCACATCTCCGACCGAGGGTCGACGATCGCCCGCGAAGTCCGCGGCGGCATCACGACCTTCATGGCGATGTGCTACATCCTGCTGCTCAACCCGCTCCTGCTGTCCGGCCCCGACGTCCACGGCCACAAGCTGCCGCACGCCGCGCTGATCACCGCGACCGCGCTCGCCGCCGCGGTGTCCACGCTGCTGATGGGCTTCGTCGGCAAGGTCCCGCTGGCCCTCGCCGCCGGGCTCAGCGTCGCCGGCGTCATCTCCACCCAGGTCGCGCCCCACATGACCTGGCCGCAGGCGATGGGCATGTGCGTGATCTACGGCGCGGTGATCGTGCTGCTGGTCGTCACCGGGCTCCGCGAGATCGTGATGAACGCGATACCGCTGGCCCTCAAGCACGGCATCACCATCGGCATCGGCCTGTTCATCGCGATGATCGGCCTGGTCAACGCCGGCTTCGTCGGCAAGGGCGACCCGCACGGCAGCGCGCCCGTCACGCTCGGCGTGGACGGCAAGCTGGCCGGCTGGCCGGTGCTGCTGTTCTGCGTCACGCTGCTGCTGATCTTCATGCTCCAGGCCCGCAACGTGCCCGGCGCCATCCTCATCGGCATCGTCAGCGGCACGGTGCTGGCCGTGATCGTCAACGCGGCCGGCCACCTGCCCGCCGCCGCCTGGGGCGGCAGCGCCCCCAAGTTGCAGGGCAGCGCCGTCTCCACGCCGGACTTCTCGCTGTTCGGGCACGTGGAGTTCGGCGGCTGGGGGTCGATCGGCGGCATGACCGTCGGCGTGATCGTCTTCACCCTGGTGCTCGCCGGGTTCTTCGACGCGATGGCCACCATCATCGGCGTCGGCACCGAGGCGGGCCTGGCCGACGAGCGCGGCCGGATGCCCGGCCTGTCCAAGGCGCTGTTCATCGACGGCGCCGGCGGGGCCATCGGCGGCGTCTCCGGCGCGTCCGGGCAGACGGTGTTCATCGAGTCGGCCACCGGCGTCGGCGAGGGCTCCCGCACCGGCCTGTCCTCGGTCGTCACCGGACTGCTGTTCGCCCTCGGCCTGTTCTTCACGCCCCTCGCGCAGATCGTGCCCGGCCAGGTCGCGGCCGCGGCGCTGGTGGTGATCGGCGCGATGATGATGGGCAACGCGCGGCACGTCGACTGGTCCGACCGCGCGGTGGCCGTGCCGGTCTTCATGACCGTCGCCCTCATGCCGTTCACGTACTCCATCACCGCCGGCGTCGGCGCGGGCGTGGTCTCGTACACCGCGATCAAGGCCGCCCAGGGCAAGTGGCGGGAGCCGGGGGCGTTCATGTGGATCCTGGCCGCCGTCTTCACCGTGTACTTCGCGCTGCATCCGATCGAGGCCTGGCTCGGCGTCAAGTAGCCGGGCACCCCACGGGTCCCCGTGGTCCCGCCGGCGGCGCGGATCACGGGACCCCGAACACCCCAGAGGAGTCGGAGCCATGCTGGACATCGCCGAAGAGCTGCACCGCTGGTGCGGGCGCGGCCTGCCGTTCGCCGTGGCGACGGTCGTCGCCACCGGCGGCAGCGCCCCGCGGCAGCCCGGCGCCGCCCTCGCCGTCGACGGCGACGGCACCGCCGTCGGCAGCGTGTCCGGCGGCTGCGTGGAAGGCGCCGTCTACGAGCTGTGCCGCGAGGCGCTGTCCGGCGACGGCCCGGGCACGCTCGTGCAGCGCTTCGGCTACTCCGACGACGACGCCTTCGCGGTCGGCCTGACCTGCGGCGGCGTGATCGACATCCTGGTCCAGCGGATCGACCCCGCCGCCCGCCCCGAACTCGCCGCCGCCCTGGCGGCGGCCGTCGCGGGCGGGACGGCGGCGGTCGCCCGGATCGCGCAGGGCCCCGGCGACCTGCTCGGCCGCGCCCTGCTGGTCCGCGGCGACGGCTCGTACGAGGGTTCGCTCGGCGACCCGGAACGCGACCGCACCGCCGCCGCGGAGACGCTGGCCATGCTCGACGCCGGGCGCACCGGCACGGTGGCGATCGGCGCGGACGGCAGTAGGTGCGGGGCGCCGCTGACGCTGCTGGTGGAGTCCAGCGTGCCGCCGCCGCGGCTGCTGGTGTTCGGGGCGATCGACTTCGCCGCGGCGCTGGTGCGGGCCGGCCGGTTCCTCGGCCACCGGGTGACGGTGTGCGACGCCCGGCCGGTGTTCGCCACGCCGCGGCGCTTCCCCGACGCGCACGAGGTCGTCGTGGACTGGCCGCACCGCTACCTCGACGCCGAGGCGCGGGCCGGGCGGCTGGACGGCCGCACCGCGATCTGCGTGCTCACGCACGACGCGAAGTTCGACGTGCCGCTGCTGGAACGGGCGCTGCGGCTGCCGGTCGGCTACGTGGGCGCGATGGGGTCGCGCCGCACCCACCTCCAGCGCCTCGACAAGCTCCGCGACGCCGGCCTGACGGACCTCGACCTGGCCCGGCTGCACTCCCCGATCGGCCTCGACCTCGGCGCCCGCACCCCCGAGGAGACCGCGCTGTCCATCACCGCGGAGATCGTCGCCCACCGCCACGGCGGCACCGGCGTCCCGCTGACCGGCGCCCACACGCCCATCCACCCCACCGCCCCCGCACCCGCCCGCCGCCTCGGCACCCCGGCCGCCTGACCGCCCGGCGGCCGCGCCGCGGGGAGTTGCGGACCGAAGGTGTCCGCAAGGGGGCCTACCGTGAGGGCCATGGGGAATCCAGTGCTGGACGTGCGCACGCTCAACAGGACGCTGCTGGAACGGCAGATGCTGCTGCGGCGTGCCGCGATCGACAGTCGGACCGCCGTCGCCCGGCTGATGGGCTTGCAGTCCCAGGTGCCCACCTCGCCCTACCCGGGCCTGTGGACCCGCCTGGAGGGCTTCGACTTCGCCGAGCCCGGCGAACTCCTCGCCAAGCGCACGCTGGTGCGCCTGGTGACCATGCGTGGCACCGTCCATCTGATGACCGCCGCCGACGCGCTCCACCTGCGGCCGTGGGTACAGCCGGTCCTCGACCGGGGTCTGCGGAGCTCGCCGTGGGCGCCGGGCCTCGCCGCCGTCGACCTCGCGCCGGTCCTCGCCCACGGCCGCGAACTGCTGCGCGAACAGCCCATGACACCGGGGGAGTTGAGGGCCGCGTTCACGGCCCGCTGGCCGGACGCCGACGCCGAGGCGCTGGCGCAGGCCCTGCGGGTGGGCGTGCCGCTGGTCCAGGTGCCGCCGCGCGGGGTGTGGGGCGCTTCGGGCGGCGTGCGCTACGCCGCGCTGGAGGACTGGGTCGGCTGCCCGCTCGCCGAGGGGCCGGACGGGCCGTACGTCCCCGACCTGGTGCGGCGCTACCTGGCCGCGTTCGGCCCGGCCACGCCCGCCGACATGCAGAAGTGGTCCGGACGCACCGGCCTGAAGAAGGCGTTCACCGCCCTGGACCTGCGCACGTACACCGCCGCGGACGACGGCCGGGTGCTCTACGACCTGCCGGACGCCGTCCTCACCGACGCCGCGACCGAGGTGCCCGCCCGCTTCGTCGCCGACTTCGACAACCTGCTGCTCTCCCACGCCGACCGCACCCGCATCCTGGCGCCGGCCGACAAGACCCGGGTGATCTCCGTCAACGGACTGGTCAGCGGCACCATCCTGGTCGACGGATTCGTGGGCGGCACCTGGCAGTTCGACCGGAAGACCGGTGCCGCTCAGGGCCGGGCGGCCGTCGTCGTCACGCCGTTCGCGCCGCTGAGCCAGGCCGACCGGGACGCCCTGGAGGCCGAGGGCGCGCGCCTGCTGGCCGCGGCCCACCCCGGGCTCGGCCACGAGGTGCGGTTCGCCGCGCCGGCCGAGCGGTGAACGGGTTGCCGGGCTGACGTCGCCATTTGCCCCTTCCCGTCCGGTGCCGCGGGCGGCTCACCGTGCCGGGAGTTCTTCCGCCGGACGTTCTAAGGGGGACCGGCCGGAGGCGAGACTGGCGTCGAGGGTCGCCGGGTTGAGGATGTGGTCGCGGACCAGGTAGGCGGCGCCGGCGATGCCCGCGCGGGACTTGTAGTTCGTCGGGACGATCTGCAGCTGACGGGTGGCCAGCGGAAGTGCGCGCTGGTAGATGACCTCGCGCACGCCCGCCATCAGATGGTCGCCGATGGTGCTGAGGGCGCCGCCCAGGACGATGATGTCCGGATTGAGGAGACTTGTCGCATAGGCGACCGCTTCGCCGAGGACCCGCCCGGCGGTCCTGAGCGCTCCGACGGCGGCGCTGTCGCCGCGCTTCACCTGGGCGATGACGTCGCGGGCGTCGTGGCCCGCGCCGTGCCGCTGGCTCCGCAGGTCGCGGGCGAGCGCCCAGCCGCCGATGAGCGATTCGAGGCAGCCCCGGTTGCCGCAGCGGCACTGCGGGTCGCCGAAGCCGCTGATCCGCGCGTGCCCGATGTCGCCCGCGGCTCCCTGGGCGCCGCGGTTGACCTGACCGCCGATCACCATGCCGCTGCCGACGCCGGTGCCGGCCTTGATGTAGAGCAGGTGCTGCTGGTCGTGCCAGTACCGCCGGTGCTCGGCGAGGGTGAGCAGGTTGACGTCGTTGTCGATCAGGATCGGGACCTGCCAGGTCCGGCGCAGGTGCCCGCGGATGTCGTAGTCGTCCCAGCCCGACATGATCGACCAGCCGAGCACCCGGCCGGCCTCGTAGTCCACGGGTGCGGGCAGTCCGAACCCGATGCCGGCGACCGGTTTGCCGCCCAGCCCGGCCTGCTCGATCATGCCGCGGACCGTCGCGGTGATCGTGTCGAGCAGGACGTCCGGTCCCTCGCCGAGGGCGAGCCGCTCGACCCGCTCGGCGAGGATGGTCGCGTCGAGGTCGGTGATCGCCATGCGCGTCCGCTCCTCCCCGATGTCCACGCCGATGATCAGCCCGGCCTGGTGGTCGAGTTGGAGCGCCCGGGACGGCCTGCCGCGCGACGGGATGATCGTGTCGCTCTCCCGGACGAGCCCGGCGGCGAAGAGCGTGTCGAGCCGGTGGCCGACCGTCGAGCGGGACAGTCCGGTGACCTGGGCGATCGCGGTGCGGGTCCGGGCCTCACCCGTGGTGATCAGCTCCAGGATCCGGCCGGGGCCGTCATCCACCCGCCAGGGAGCCGTACCCGCCACCGCCGGACGCGTCGTATCGGTCATCTCGCTCCGCTCTCGGGATGTCTGGGTGCACTGTAGTGAACCACCCACTTATGTTGATGGCAATGCATAAGTGAGTTGTTTTTGCTTGACAGTCATTCTAAGTCTGTGCACCATCAACGCATTCACCCGGCTGCTTCAGCTCGGTGACACGCGTTTTTCCGTCGTGTCACGGGGCCGAGTGCGCGGCCCTGCGTCCAGGAGGACTCAATGAAGATCGTCCGACGTGCCCCCGTCCCCGCGCGGTTGACAGCAGCCGCCCTCGCCGCCGTCTGCATCGCCACCGTCGCGGGGTGCAACTCCGCTGCCTCCGGCGGCTCCTCCGGAACGCCGACGATCGGCATCGTCGAGCTGAACCTGAGCAACCCCTTCTTCGGCACGCTGGAGAAGGCGACCGAGGCGGCGGCGAAGGCCAAGGGCTGGAAGGTCATGAAGGCCGAGGCCAAGACCCCGGGGGACTCGGCGACGCAGGTGACGGCGATCGAGAACATGATCGCCAACAAGGTGAAGGCCATCGTCGTCACTCCGGCCAGCGCCACGGCGCTCAACAGCGTGCTCCAGCGCGCCAGGGACCAGAAGATCCTGGTCCTCACGGTCAACGCGCCGCTGGACCCGACCACCTCCGCGGACGCCACCTACGCCACCGACAACGTCGAGGCGGGCAAGCTCATCGGCCAGTGGGCGAAGGCCACCGCGACCGGCGACTCCCACGTCGCGATGCTGGACTTCGACCTCTCCGACAAGCCGGCCGCGGACCGGCACAACGGATTCCTGACCGGCTACGGCATCAACTCCTCGGCGCTGGCGGGCAGCGCGCTGACGAAGGGCACCGAGGACACCGGCCAGTCGGCGATGGAGAGCCTGCTCTCCGCGCACCCCGACATCAACGTCGTCTACACCATCAACGAGCCCACCGCGCACGGCGCGTACACCGCCATCAAGAACAAGGGCCGGGCCGCGAAGACCGTCCTGGTCTCCGTCGACGGGGCGTGCAGCGGCGTCGAGGACGTCAAGAGCGGCGCCATCGGGGCGACCGCCATGCAGTTCCCGGACAAGATGGGCACGATGGCGGTCGACGCGGCCGCCGCCTACATCAAGGACGGCACCAAGCCCACGTCCGGGATCATCGACTCCGGCACCGTCCTGATCACCGACCACCCGGTGCAGGGCATCGCGTCCCAGACCTCCGAGTGGGGCCTCAGCCACTGCTGGGGGCCCAAGTGAGCATGACCCGGGACGTCGACGCGGCCGCGCTCGAAGCGCCACCGGGGAAGGGCCGCGACCTGCGCGCCCTGGCCTCCCACCAGATCGCCGGGCCGCTGGCCGCGCTGGTCATCGCCGTCGTGGTCTTCACCCTGTCGACCAGTACGTTCTTCCAGTCCGAGAACCTGGCGCTGATCGCCCAGCAGTCCGTGGTCGTGGGCACCCTGGCGCTCGGTCAGACGCTGATCGTCCTGACCTCCGGCATCGACCTGGCGAACGGCGCGATCATGGTGCTGGGGTCGGTCGTCATCGGGAAGATGGCGGTCCACGGCGATCCCGTCACCGCCGCCTTGGTCGGCCTGGTGGTGTGCGTCGCCGTCGGCGCGATCAACGGCGCGCTGGTGTCGTTCCTGAAACTGCCGCCCTTCATCGTCACCCTCGGCGTCATGTCGGTGGTCGCGGCCGGCGCCCGGCTGTACACCTCCTCGCAGAGCTACCCGATCACCTCCAGCTTCCTGACCTGCCTCAACGACGGGCCGACGGTCGGCGGCGTGACCATCACCTACGGCGTGATGCTGTGGGTCGGCCTCACCGCCGTGCTCGGCTACGCCCTCAGCCAGACCTCGTGGGGCGTACGGGTCTACGCCGTCGGCGACAACCAGCGGGCGGCGGAACTGGCCGGGATCAAGGTGACCCGGATCCTGCTGAGCGTCTACGTGGTCGCGGCCGTCATCTACGTCTTCGCCGCCTGGCAGGCGCTCGGCCGGACGCCCACCGCCGACCCCAGCGGCTACGCGAACGCCAACCTCGACAGCATCACCGCGGTCGTCATCGGCGGCACCAGCCTCTTCGGCGGCCGGGGCGGGGTCACCGGGACGCTGATCGGCGCGCTGATCGTGACGGTGCTCCAGAACGGCCTCACCCAGGCCGGCATCGACTCGCTCTACCAGCAGGTCGCCACGGGCGTCCTGGTGGTGGTCGCCGTCGGCGTCGACCACCTCGTACGAAGGAGGCAGCCCCGATGACCGGCACCGGCTCCGTCCCGAACGTGCTGCAGGCGCGCGGCCTGACCAAGCACTACGGCCACGTGGTGGCCATGGACGGCTGCGACTTCGACCTGCGTCCCGGCGAGATCCTCGCCGTCATCGGGGACAACGGGGCGGGCAAGTCGACGCTCATCAAGTCCCTGACCGGTGCGGTCGTCCCGGACTCGGGCACCCTGTCGCTGGACGGCGAACAGGTGCAGTTCCGCAGCCCGTTGGACGCCCGGCGGGCCGGGATCGAAACCGTCTACCAGGAGTTGGGGGTCGCACCGGCCCTCGACATCTCGCAGAACCTGTACCTCGGCCGGGAGCAGCGCCGCAAGGGCCTGCTCGGCACCGTGTTCCGGCAGCTGGACAAGCGGGCCATGCGGCACGGTTCCGCCCAGCACATGGCCGACCTGGGCATCCGCATCCAGTCCATCGGGCAGAAGGCGGAGACGCTGTCCGGCGGGCAGCGGCAGGCCGTGGCGGTCGCCCGGGTCGCGGCGTGGGCGACCCGCGTCGTGGTCATGGACGAGCCCACCGCGGCACTGGGCGTGCGCGAGACCAACCAGGTCCTCGACCTCATCGTGCGGGTCCGCGAACGCGGCCTGCCGGTCGTGCTGATCAGCCACAACATGCCCAACGTCTTCCAGGTCGCCGACCGCGTCCACATCCACCGGCTGGGACGCCGTATCGCGCTGGTCGATCCGAGGAGCACCTCCATGGAGGAGGCGGTCGCCCTCATGACCGGCGCCAGGTCCCCCGAGCCGGCCGACACCCCCGATCCGCTTCCGGCGCCGTCGACCGGCCCGGCGGCGACGCCATCGACGAAGGGCACGCAGTGATGAATCCAGAGCCGGCCGACACCGAGCGGGCACGGCCGGCCGAGGCCGTCGGCATCCAGGAACTGATCGCGGCCGCACGGGCGTTGATCGTCCCCGGCCGGCGCCGCATCCTCGGCGTCACCGGCGCCCCGGGCTCGGGCAAGTCCACCCTCGGCGAGATCCTGGTGTCGGCCCTCGGCGACCAGGCGGTGCTGGTCGGGCTCGACGGCTTCCACCTCGCGACGGCCGAACTGGACCGGCTCGGGCGCAAGCCCCGCAAGGGCGCCGCCGACACCTTCGACGCGGCCGGCTACGTCAACCTCCTGCGGCGGCTGCGCGCCCGCGAGGAGGAGACCGTCTACGCCTCCTTCTTCGACCGGAGCCTGGAGGAGTCCCTCGCCTGCGCGGTGCCGGTCCACCGCCAGACGCCGCTAGTCATCACCGAGGGCAACTACCTCCTCGTCGAGGAGGGGCCGTGGGGCCAGGTGCGCGGGCTGCTCGACGCGTGCTGGTTCCTCGAACCCGGCGAGGACGTCCGGTTCGACCGGCTCATCGCCCGGCACATGGCCTACGGACGGTCCGCCGACGAGGCGTACGAACGCTCCCACGGTTCGGACCAGCGCAACGCGGACCTCATCGGAAGCACCCGTCACCGGGCGGACCGGATCGTCCGGGTGCCCGCCGTCGACGTCCCCGCCCAGACAACCCAGGAGCACACGGCATGAGCACTCTCGACCAGTTCCGTCTCGACGGCAAGGTCGCCGTCGTCACCGGAGGGAACCGCGGCATCGGCAAGGCGATCGCCCGCGCTCTCGGCGAAGCGGGCGCCGCGGTCGTGATCGCCGCCCGCGACGAGGCGCGCAACGCCGAGGCCGTGGCCGACCTCTCGGAGACCGGCGCCACGGTGATCGCCACCAGGACCGACGTCACCAGCCGGGACGACCTCGTCGCCATGCGCGAGACGGTCACCGAGCGGCTCGGGCCCATCGACGTCCTGATCAACAACGCGGGCATCGGCATCCACGGGGCCTCCCTGGAGATCGACGACGAGAGCTGGAACCGCGTCATGGCCACCAACCTCGACGCCGTCTGGCAGGCCAGCCAGGTCGTCGGGCAGTCCATGGTGGAGCGCGGCAGCGGCGCGATCGTCAACGTCGGCTCCATGTCCGGCATGATCATCAACCGCCCGCAGTGGCACGCGCCCTACGCGGTCGCCAAGGCGGGGGTCCACCACATGACCCGGTCGCTGGCGGCGGAGTGGGCGCCCAGCAAGGTGCGCGTCAACGCGATCGCCCCCGGCTACACCAAGACCGAGATCTCCGACATCGACCTGCCCGAGTACAAGCACTACTGGATCGACGAAGTCCCCATGCAGCGCTACGCGCAGGCCTCGGAGATCGCCCCGGCGGCCCTGTTCCTGGCCAGCCCCGCGGCGTCGTTCGTCACCGGCGAGGTCCTCGTGGTCGACGGGGGGTACACGCTGTGGTGACCGGCGGTCCGGGAGGGGACTGGACCGCGCTGGACGCGCGGGCCGTCACCACCGCGCGCGTGCTGGCCATGGACGCGGTGGAGGAGGCCGGCCACGGCCATCCCGGCACGGCCGTCAGCCTCGCCCCCGCGGCCTACCTGCTGTTCCAGCGCTTCCTGCGGCACGACCCGGCCGATCCCGACTGGGCCGGCCGCGACCGCTTCGTGCTGTCCTGCGGGCACTCCAGCCTCACGCTCTACATCCAGCTCCACCTCGCCGGCTACCCGCTCGGCCTCGACGACCTGCGCGCGTACCGCAAGAAGGGCAGCCTGACGCCGGCGCACCCCGAGCGCGGCCACACGCCGGGCGTGGAGACCACGACGGGCCCGCTCGGCCAGGGCATCGCCACCGCGGTGGGCATGGCCATGGGCGCCCGCCGCGAGCGGGGCCTGTTCGACCCCGAAGCCCCGGCCGGCACCAGCCCGTTCGACCACCGGGTCTTCGTGCTGTGCTCCGACGGCGACATCCAGGAGGGCATCAGCTCCGAGGCGTCGGCCTTCGCCGGCCACCAGCGCCTGGGCAACCTCGTCGTGGTCTACGACGACAACCGCATCTCCATCGAGGGCAGCACCGAACTCGCCGCGAGCGAGGACGTGGCGGCCCGCTACGCCGCCTACGGATGGCACGTCCAGCAGGTCGGCCTCGCCGGCGACGGCGACATCGACCTCGCCGCCCTGTCCGGCGCGCTGGACGCGGCGGTAGCCGAGACGGACCGCCCGTCGATCGTCCTGATGCGCAGCACCATCGCCTGGTCCGTGCCCGGGGCGCAGGGCACCGCCGGCTCCCACGGCTCGGCGCTCGGCGCCGAGGCCGTTCGCGCGGCCAAGACCGTGCTGGGCGTGGACCCTGACGCGGCGTTCCTCGTGCCCGACGACGTCCGGGCATGGACCACGTCGGCGGCCCGCCGGGCCGGGGCCGCCGAACACGCCGCCTGGGACGAGGCGTTCGCCGCGTGGGCGGACCGCAACCCCGGCGCCCACGCCCGGTTGCGGCGGCTGCGCGACGGGCACCTTCCCGAGGGCTTCGCGGACGCCAGGCCGTCGTTCCCGGCCGGCACGCCGGTCGCCACCCGCAGGGCGTTCGGCCGGGCGCTGACGGCCGCGGCGGCTCAGCTGCCGGAACTGTGGGGCGGCTCGGCCGATTTGGGCGACTCCAACAACACCACGGTGGACGGCGCTTCCTCGTTCCTGCCCGCGTCGAGCACGCTGCCGGGAGCGGACCCGGCCGGCCGGACGATCCACTGGGGCATCCGCGAGCACTTCATGGCCGCGGCCATGAACGGCATCGCGCTGTCCGGGCTCAGCCGGCCCTACGGCGGCACCTTCCTGGTCTTCAGCGACTACATGCGGCCGGCCGTCCGGCTCGCCGCGCTGATGGCGCTGCCCGTCGTCCACGTCTGGACCCACGACTCGATCGGCCTCGGCGAGGACGGCCCCACGCACCAGCCGGTCGAGCATCTCGCCTCGCTCCGCGCGATACCGGGACTCGACGTGGTGCGCCCGGCCGACGCCAACGAGACGGCGATCGCGCTGTGGAAGGTGCTCGGCGACCGGGGCGGGCCGGTCGGGTTCAGCCTCAGCCGGCAGGACCTGCCGGTGCTGCCCGACGGCACGGACGGATTCCGCCCGGTGGCCGGCACCGTCCGCGGCGGCTACGTGCGGTGGGAGGCGCCCGCCGCCGACGACGCGGCCGAGCCGGACCTGATCGTCATCGCCACCGGGTCCGAGGTCCACCTCGCGGTCGACGCGGCCCGCACGCTCGCCGGCGAGGGCATCCGGGCGCGCGTGGTCTCGATGCCCTGCCGCGAGTGGTTCGACGGCCAGGACGCCGCCTACCGCGACGGCGTCCTGCCGCCCGCCGTACGCCGGCGGATCTCCGTCGAGGCCGGCGTCGCCCAGGGCTGGCACGACCTGATCGGCCTCGACGGCCGGGCCGTCAGCGTCGAGACGTTCGGCGCGTCGGCCTCGGCCGCCGAGCTGTACGACCACTTCGGGATCACCGCCGAGGCCGTCGCGGCGGCGGCCCGCGACCTGATGCGCGTCCCGGCGACCGCGACCGGCCGCCCGCAGGGCGCGTGAGCGGTCCGGTGTCCCCGGCCCCGCGCGGGGCCGGGGACACCGGACGTGAAGCAGCCGAACAGCCCTAGCGGGCCGCCTCGAAGGCACGGCCGGCCAGGGTCGGGGCGGCGCCGCTGTGGAAGAGGCCGCTGCTGGGGCCGTCGTCCTTGGCGGGCAGCCCGAACCAGGCGTAGCGCTGGAGCCACGGCAGGCCGTCGAGCATGGCGGCGGACGCCGTCACGAAGGCGGCCTGCTGCTGGTCGGTGGGGAAGCGCGTGCCGTGGGAGAAGTCGATGAGCGCGTACTCGGTGAGCCACACCGGCTTGTGGTACCGGTCGTGGACCGCCTCCAGGTACTGCTTGAGCTGCGCGACTGCGTTCGGCGTGGTGAAGTCGCCGCCGTACCAGTGCACGGCGACGAAGTCGACGCGGTAGCCCTTGGCCGCGGCGCCGCTCATGAAGCGGTCCAGCCAGCCGCCCGGCGTGTCCCCGCCGAACGCCACCGCGGGGCTGCCCAGGACCTTGCCGGTGTTCATCAACGTGGGCCACAGCGCGAGCGCCTGGTCCACGGTCATGTTCGCCTGGCCCGCCATGTCCGGCTCGTTGAAACCCAGCAGGTAGGGGCCCGCCTGCCGGGCGCGGTCCAGCGACGCGGCGTCCGCGCTCCCGCTGCCCCAGATCATCGGCACGAACCCGGGCCCGGTGATGCCGTCGTGCGTCGTGGACCAGGTGTAGTACCAGCCCGCGCCGGACCGGGCGAGCGCGGTGCTGACGCCGTCGAAGCCCCACACGCCCACGCCCTTGCGGGTGGAGGCGGCGGGCGGCGCGGGCGGCCGGGCCGGGACCGCGGGTTTGCGGGTGGCCGGGGTGCTCGTGGCGCGGTGCGACGGCGTGGCGCGCGGTGGGACGGTCGTGGGTGAGGGGGACGGCGTGGTGGCGGCCGGCGCGGAGGTGGCGGGCGCGGACACGGTGTGCCGGGGCGCCGCGCCGGCCGCGGGAGCCGGGGAGCCGCTCGTCAGATGGACCGCCAGCAGCGTGCCCGCGGTGGCGACCGCGACCGCGGCCACCGCCGCGGCGGGCACGCCCAGCGGCGTGTGCAGCAGCCGTGCGCGGACCCCGCCGCGTCCACCCCCGTGCGCACCGCTCCGCCGTGGGGGGCCGGTGTGCGGAGCGGTGCGCTGGGCCGCGGGAGAAGCCGCGGCCTGGGTGGGGGGCATGGGCTGCCCGGCGCCCGCGTGCGGGGCGCCGGGGTGGGGGCAGGCGGCGTGCGGGTCCGCGGGGTGCGGGCCGGGGGAGAGGTGGGCGGGGAGCCGGGCCGCCAGGGGCAGCGGCACCGGAAGCAGGGGCAGCCCGCTGAGCAGCCGGTCCATCGGCATCAGCACCGACGCGCGACGCCCGCAGTCGCCGCAGCCCCGCACATGGCGCGCGAACCGCTTGCGCCACAGCGGGCTGGGCACGCCGTCCCAGCCCTCGGTGACGTCGCGCAGCCGCGCGCACTCGCCCGCGGACCGGATCGCGCCGAGCGCCCGCACCACCGTGCGCGACGTCTCCAGCTGCTCCTTCATCCGCTGCACCCGCACCGCCGCGTGCTGCCTCGACAGGCCCAGCGCGTCGGCGAGTTCGGTGCGGCCGATGTCGCCGGTCTCCTCCAGCCACCACAGGGCCAGCAGCGTCCGGTCGTCGCCGTCGAGCCAGCGGGTGGCCTCGGCGATCTCCCGCCGCTGGTCGGTCAGGCCCAGCCGCAGGATGGTCAGCGCGGCGAAGTCCGACGCCGGGTCGGCGACCGGCTCTGCCGCGTCCAGGTCCGTGAGGCGGTGCCAGGCGGTCGAGCGGGCGACCTCGCGGTCGCGCACCTGCCGGACGGCGATCGCCACCAGCCACGACCGGAACGCCGCCGGGTCGCGCAGCTCCCCGAGCCCGCGCACCACGCGCAGCAGCGTCTCCTGCACCACGTCGTCGACGTCGTCGTGGCCGTCCAGCGCCCGCCCGACGATGTTGTAGACCAGCGGCAGGCACTCGGCGACCAGCGTGTCCAGCGCCTGCTGGTCGCCGGACCGCGCGGCGGCCACGAGCGCGGGATCGGGTCCGACCCGGTCGCCTGCACGCATGAGCGCCCCTCCTCTCCGCCGGCCGCGCCCGCGCGCGTCACCGGCCCTACGAACAGGAGACGGTGTCACGGAGGCGCGATAACAGGAAAGTCCGGGAGCGGACCGACCGCCCGTCCCCGGGACGCGGGGACGGGCGGTCGAGGGCGGTACGGGGTGGCGTTGGGCCTCCGGCGTCCGGGGCCGCCGGATCAGCTTCCCGGCACCGTGTCCTTGAACGCGGTGCCGGCGCTGCGCAGTCCGGCCACCGCCGACTGCACCTGGGCCGGGGTGAGCACCTGGTCCTTGACGAAGTACACGTAGTCCACCTGCTCGTTGTACGAGCGGGGCGTGCTGCCGGTCTGGCCAGCGGTGTCGATCAGCCAGTGGTTGAAGTCGATCCACTGCGGGGTCTCGGGCAGGTACGGCTCGCCGTGCTGGGCGACCTGCTGCCCGTCGATGTAGTAGGTGATGTACGTGTTGTCGATGGTGATCTGCAGGTCGTGCCAGCCGTCGAGGCTGCCGTACTGCTGGCCGTGGGTGTTGACCGCGTTCCACGGGTCGGGGTTGTAGGTCTCCCAGGACGTCTCGTACATGATGCTCTGGGTCTCGCCCCAGCCGCCGTTGGGCAGGTACTCGAAGTCCTGCTCGCTGTAGTCGGGGTCCATCGGGGCGTTGAGCGGCGTGAAGGTGAAGAAGGTCTGGTTGACGTGGTCGCCGTCGGGGCCGCCGGTCGGGGTGTCGTTGAACTTCACCCGCGCCGCGTAGGTGCCGTTCTTGAACTTCCGCGCGGTGGTCTGGATCTCGGTCTCGCGGGTGCCGGACGCGGTGCCGTCGGTGGTCAGTTTGAGGTTCATCACCTTGCCCGAGCCGTCCGCGACGAAGGTGACGTCCTGCGGCGACCAGGTGGCGCCCGCGACACCGGGCCCGCCCTGCCCGGACTTGACCGTCCAGCCGTGCTGCTGCACGGCTGGGTCGCTGCTGCTGGTGTAGCTGAAGTCGTCGAACAGGGTGGGTCCGTCGGGGTTGCCGCCGCCGTCGGTCGGGGGTGTGGTCGGCGGGGTGGTGGGCGGCTGCGTCGGGTCGTTGCCGTCCGGCGCGGTGCCCCACACCAGGGCGCCGGCGTCCTGCACGGTCACCTTGGACCAGTCGGCGTACGACGTCTGCGCGCCGTTGAAGGAGTAGTCGTCGGCCTGGTTGATCGTCTGCCAGTCGGCGCGGTAGAAGCGCAGTTGCAGGTCGCCGGTGTTCTGGCCGGGGGCGAGGGAGCCGGCGCCCGAGGTGAAGCCGATCTCCAGGTAGCGGTCGGCGGTCGCGGTCGGGTTGGCCAGGGTGCCGAAGGTGCCGGTGACGTTGGCGCAGCCCTTGACCGCCCACGAGCAGGCGAAGCGGTAACTCACGGTGGGACCATCGGACTTGAAGTAGTAGCGCACCGTTACGTTGCTCAACGCGACGTTGGTGGAGCCGGTGTTGGTGACCTCCAGCCACGGCTCGACCTGGTCGGCGGTCGCACCGGACGCGCTCGTGCGGTACTGGGCGCTGAGCGAGTCCTGTGCGGCCGAGGCGGGCAGCGCGGTGAGCGCGGCGCAGGCGAGGCCGGCGGCCGTGCACACCGCCATCGCGGTGCGGATCCTGGCGGGTACGCGGAACTTTCCTGACACGGTGATCCTTTCGGACGTGGGGGGCGTGCCGTGGGCCCGGGTCGGGCTCAGGGTTTCCGGGGCAAGGTGGTGCGGGGGCCGGGCCCGGCGGCGGTGTCCGGGAGCGGCGGCAGGTGCCCGTACCGCACGCCGAGCGCGGCCAGCCGGGCCGTGTGCGCGTGCAGGGCGGGCAGTACGTCGGCGGACCAGTCGCCCGCCGGGTTCCAGGCGCGGTCGGCGAGGGCGCACAACCGCGGGAAGAGCAGGTACTCGGCGTGCCCGGCGGTGGGCACGAACTCGGTCCACAACTGGGCCTGGGTGCCCAGCACCCGCGCCGCCGCCTCCGGCTCCCACGGCGGCGGCGCGCTGCCGCGGTGGACGGCGGCCACGTCCACGATCTCGCCCGCCTGGCCGAGCGGTTCGCCGGGGCCGGCGGTCTGCGGGTAGTCGAGATAGGTGGCGCGGTGCGGGGCCATGACCACCCGGTGGCCGCGCCGGGCCGCGGCCAGCCCGTGCGCCGCGTCGCGCCACGGCATCACGGTGAACTCCGGCGGCAGCGTGCCGGAGTCCTCCGCCCAGCACACCGGGGTGCGCCCCGACTCCGTCAGGAACGCGCCGATCCGCCCGAGGAACCAGCCGTGCAGCGCCTTGGGCGCCGCCAGGCCCAGCTCCGCGGCGCGGCGCCGGGCGGCGGGGCTCCGCTCCCACTCGGTGACCGGGCACTCGTCACCGCCCACGTGCACGTACGGCGACGGGAAGACGTCCATCACCTCGCCGAGCACGGTGCGGCAGAACTCCAGCGCCCCGTCGTGCATGCCGAGCACCTGCTCGCACACGCCCCATTCGGTCCACACGTCCAGCGCGCGGCCGGGCACGTTGCCGATCTCCGGGTACGCGGCCAGGGCCGCCCTGACGTGGCCGGGCATCTCGATCTCGGGGACGACGGTGACGCCGCGCGCGGCCGCGTAGGCCACCAGGGAGCGCAGTTCGGCCGCGGTGTACGCGCCGCCGTGCGGCACGTCGTCGAACCGCCCGCTGCCGGCCCGGCCGAGCATCGTGCGGGCCCGCACCGCGCCGACCTCGGTCAGCCGGGGGAGCGCGGCGACCGGCATCCGCCAGCCCTGGTCGTCGGTGAGGTGCAGGTGCAGGACGTTGAGCTTGTGCAGGGCCAGCAGGTCGGTGAACCGCCGCAGGTACGCGAGGGGCTGGAAGTGCCGGGCGACGTCGATCAGCGCGCCGCGCCAGGCGTACCGCGGCACGTCGGTGATCCGCACGCACGGCATCTGCCACGCCACGCCCGCCACCGGACGCTCCGACAGGGCCTGCGCGGGCAGGAGTTGGCGCAGCGTCTGCACGCCGCGCAGCAGGCCCGCGGGCCGTGCCGCGCGCAGCAGGACCGCGTCCGGGTCGACGGACAGCTCGTACCCCTCGTCCCCCAGCGTGCTCAGGCCCGGGTCGACCGCGAACACCACCCGGCCGTCGTCGGCCGGCGCGAGGGGCAGTCCGGTGGCCGGCGCGAGCAGCGTGCGCAGCAGCCCGGCCGCGCCGAGCGCCTCGCCGTGCGCCCGCAGGGCGGTGGCCGCGTCGAAGGTGAACCGCCCCGGCAGGCGGGTGAGTCGGGTGGGGCGCGGAATGATCACGTGGTCGTCTCCCCGAGCGAGCGGACCTTACCACTTGCCAACTGGTATGGAGCTGGTAAGCGAAGGTGGCATAGACCACTGGGGCCGTCAAGAGGTCGGGTGACAAAGGAGGTTGGCGGAAAGCGGTGCGATGCGCCCGCCATGTGGCCCGTCCTGCGGGCCTGTTGCTCGCCAGTGCTGGCCAACTGGTCAGTATCTGGTTAACCTCGGGGCCGACAGCATGGGGACGACAGCACGGCCGGGGCCTTCCCCGGGCAGGCCCGGGGAAGGGGCACCACGTCATGGTCAGCGAGCCGGCGCGCTCCCCGCTGAAACGCGAACGGGTCCGCGAGCACCTCATGGAGCTGGTGGAGTCGCGCGCTCCCGGCGCCCCGATCCCGTCCGAGCGCGCCCTGTGCGAGCAACTCGGCGTCTCCCGGCCCACGTTGCGGTCGGCGGTCGACGAACTGGTCACCACCGGGCTGCTGGTGCGCGAACACGGCCGCGGCATGTTCGTGGCCCGCGCGAAGATCACCCAGGAACTCGCACCGGACCGCGACAGCCACCGCCTCCCGCAGGCGTCCGGCACCTGGGCCAGCCGGGTGCTGGAGTTCACCACGGTGCGGGCCGGGGCGCGGGTCGGGCGCAGGCTGCGGATCTCACCCGCCGCCGAGATCACCTACATCGCCCGGCTGCGGCTCGTGGACGACGAGCCGATGGCCATCGAGTACCTGCACGTGCCGGCGGTCCTCGTCCCCGGGCTGCGCCCGGCCGACATGGAGTCCGGCGACTTCTACGACCTGCTGCGGGACCGGCACGGCGTGCGCGTCCACGAGGCCGTGCAGTCGATCGAGCCGACCGTGACGAACGAGGAGGAGGCGCGGCTGATCGGCGTGCCCGTGCTGTCGCCGGCGCTGCTGTTCGAGCGGCTCACCCGGGACGCCACCGGCCGCCCGGTGGAGTACGTCCACTCCGTCTACCGCGGCGACCGCTACCGGATCGTCTCCCGGCTCGCCCTGGACGACGCGGCACCGGCCGGCCGGGCGCGCCCCGCGCACGGCCACCACCCCGGTATCCCCCCGGGCGACCTGGCCGGCCGCGGCGACGTCCCGGCGCAGATGCTCGGCGACGTCCAGCCGGCACCCTGACCGCTCCGCCCGGGCTCAGGGCGTGGCGGCCTCGGGCTCCGCGGGGTCCGCGTCCTCGGGCGCGGGCGCCTCGGTGGTCCAGGAGGCCGGCGGGCGGGCGGTCAGCAGCGGGTCGACGGTCAGCAGCAGGGCGCCCAGCGGCTCGACCATGCGGCGCAGCGCCGATTCGGAGAGGCGGATCCACGGCTGGGTGGGCCCCAGCACCGAGCGCAGCCGCCGGTCGGAGGTGAACGCCACCGCCGTGCGCGTCCCGAACGGGGTGCGCCACAGCCGGACCACCGACCCTGCCGGCCCGCGCCTCACCGGCACGTACAGCGAGCGCTTCCCGTCGGCCCCGGGCTCCGGCTCGGGCCCGCTCGAAGGCTGGTGCTGGCTCACGTGCATAGCGCAACGGTAACCCGGAGCGCGGAAGCGCATCCGGCCTGTCCACCCTGTGAGCCGCCGCCGTCCGCCCCGCGGGCCCGCGCCACCCCGGCTCCCACGGCACCCCGGGCCCTGTCCGGGACGCACCCGATCGGGTGACACCACAAGGCCCCGGGGCGCCCTGCACGCGGCCTCGGACAGTGCTGTCCGGGCCGCCCCTGGGCCCGGCCTCGGGCCGCGACATCCGGGCTGGCCTCCCGCACGCCTCCCGCCGCTCCCCGGCGTACCGGCATACGCGGCCGGGCACGCCGCCGGCGCGCGGTCCGGCGGGACCACGCGCCATGAGGGCGGGGCGCCGTCCCCGCCCCCGGCTCCGGTCGAACCCCGGCGGGGCACCAGGTGGGCGCCGTTGGCCGCCGGCTCAGGGCGAACCCAGGCCCCGGTGCGCCGTCTCCGTCGCCGGCCGGTGCCGGC
>WRCZ01000007.1 GCA_009783685.1 Actinomycetes bacterium | reverse complement strand
GCCCTGCCCCCGCCCGGCCCGGACGCCCGGCAGCGACCCACGCGACCTGTGCCACCCCGCACCCCTGACCCGCGCGAGCCGGACGCCCGGCAGCTACCCGCGCAACGCGTAGCAACCCGTCCGACCCGTGAGGCCCATGCGGCACCGCGGCCCTGCCCCCGCCCGGCCCGGACGCCCGGCAGCGACCCACGCGACCTGTGCCACCCGCAGCCCTGACCGGCGGGAGCCGGACGCCGGCAGCGGCCGATCGACCCGCGTGACCCACGCGGCCAGCGCAGCCGCGCAGGGTGAGGCGACAGCCGAAGAGGCGGCGCATCCCGGGTGGGGGGCGCCGCCTCTTCGGTGGCTCGGGGCCGGGTCGGGCGGCCCCGCGTCAGTGGGCTCGGGTCAGGCGGCGCCGCCCAGCAGGGTGCGGGCGCGCTGCTGGCCGACGGCCAGCAGGAGGGTGGGCAGGCGCGGTCCGGTGTCCCTGCCGACCAGGAGCTCGTAGAGGACCGCGAAGAACGCCCGCTGGGCGGCCTTGAGTTCGGGCGTCGGCTTGGCGTCCGGCTCCAGGCCCGCCTGGACCTTCGGCACCGCATAGACGAGCGTGGTCAGCCCGTCCAGCGACCAGTGCGCGTCCAGCCCGTCCAGCAGCAGCTTCAACGCACCCTGCTCGGCCTCGCCGAGCGCGGCCAGCCGCGCGGTGTCCGGCGCGGACCGCACCACGGTGCGCTGCTCGGCCGGCACCTGCGTGGTGATCCAGTTCTCCGCCCGGTCCAGGCGCGGCCGCACCTCGTCCAGCGAGGCCAGCGGCCGCGACGGGTCGAGTTCGGACAGGATCCGCAGGGTCTGGTCCTCCGCACCCGCGGTGATGTCGGCCACCGAGGCGAGCGTGCGGTACGGCAGCGGCCGCGGGGTGCGCGGCAGCTCGCCGGACGCGGTGCCCGCCGCCCGGCCGTACGCGGCGGCGTCGGCCGGCAGCACCGAACCGTCGTCGACCTTGCGCTGCAGCGCGTCCCACTCGTCGTACAGCCGCTGGATCTCCTGGTCGAAGGCGATCTTGAACGACTGGTTGGGGCGGCGCCTGGCGTAGAGCCAGCGCAGGATCTGCGGCTCCATGATCCGCAGCGCGTCGCCCGGGGTGGGCACCCCGCCGCGCGAGGAGGACATCTTCGCCATGCCGGAGATGCCGACGAAGGCGTACATCGGGCCGATCGGCTGCTTGCCGCCGAAGATCGGGCCGACGATCTGCCCGCCGACCTGGAACGACGAGCCGGGCGAGGAGTGGTCGACGCCGGACGGCTCGAAGATCACGCCCTCGTACGCCCAGCGCATCGGCCAGTCGACCTTCCACACCAGCTTGCCGCGGTTGAACTCGCTGAGCCGGACGGTCTCGCCGAACCCGCAGGCGCAGGTGTACGTCAGCTCGGTGGTGTCGTCGTCGTACGCGGTGACGGTGGTGAGGTCCTTGCCGCAGTCGCCGCAGTACGGCTTGTAGGGCACGTAGCCGATGCCGCCGGCGCCGGTCGCGCTGCCGTCGTCCTCCGCGGCCGCGCCGGAGCCCTCCTCGGCCTCCAACTCGGCGGCGTCCACCGGCTTCTGGGACGCCTTGGCGGGCGCCTTCTTGGTGCGGTACTGGGCGAGGATGGCGTCGATGTCCGCGCGGTGCCGCATCGCGTGCAGGATCTGCTCCCGGTACGCGCCCGCGGTGTACTGCGCGGTCTGGCTGATCCCGTCGTACTCCACGCCCAGCTCGGTGAGCGCCTCGGTCATCTGGGCCTTGAAGTGCTCGGCCCAGTTCGGGTGCGCGGAGCCGGCCGGGGCGGGCACCGAGGTCAGCGGCTTGCCGATGTGCTCGGCCCAGCTCCCGTCGATCCCGGCGACGCCGTTCGGCACCTTGCGGTAGCGGTCGTAGTCGTCCCAGGAGATCAGGTGCCGCACCTCGTACCCGCGGCGCCGGATCTCGTCGGCGACCAGGTGCGGGGTCATCACCTCGCGGAGGTTGCCCAGGTGGATGGGGCCGGACGGGCTGAGCCCGGACGCGACGACGACGGGTTTCCCGGGGGCGCGGCGCTCCGACTCGGCGATGACGTCGTCCGCGAAACGGGAGACCCAGTCGGCCTCGGTGCTCTGAGCCACGGTCCTCTTCTTCCTGTGCTTCCTCGGGATGGAGTGCTTGGCGTCCCCCCATTCTCCCAGACCGCCGGCCCCTCCCTCACCGGTTGTCCACAGGCGCGCGCCCCCTTATGTACGTCGCGGCGGGCACCACCCGCGTGGGAGAATCGGGGCGACCCATCACCTCGTCGAACGGCAGCTTCATGGCCTCGGTCGCTTCCCTCTCCGCCTCGCTCCAGCAGCGCGTCTCCGCGGCCCTGGCGGCCGCGGTGCCGTCGGCCACCGGCGCCGACCCGCTGCTGCGACGTAGCGACCGGGCCGACTTCCAGGCCAACGGGGTGCTGGGCCTGGCGAAGAAGGCCAAGGCCAACCCGCGGGAGCTGGCCGGCGCCGTGGTCACCGCGCTGCCGGCCGACGAGCTGATCGCCGAGGTCGAGGTCTCAGGACCCGGCTTCCTCAACATCACCGTCTCCGACGCGGCGATCGTCGGGACGCTGGCCGCCCGGGCCGCCGACGACCGGCTCGGCGTGCCCCTCAAGGACGCGCCCGGCACCACCGTCGTCGACTACGCGCAGCCCAACGTGGCCAAGGAGATGCACGTCGGCCACCTGCGGTCCTCGGTGATCGGCGACGCGCTGTGCAAGGTGCTGGAGTTCGGCGGCGAGCAGGTGGTCCGCCGGCACCACATCGGCGACTGGGGCACCCAGTTCGGCATGCTCGTCCAGTACCTGATCGAGCACCCGCACGAGCTGGACCACGCCGCGGACGAGAAGGACGCCGGCGAGGCGTCGATGTCCCGGCTGGACCGGCTGTACAAGGCGTCCGGGGCGCTGTTCAAGTCCGACGAGGCGTTCAAGGAGCGCGCGCGGCGGCGGGTGGTGGACCTCCAGGCCGGCGACCCGGAGACGCTCGCGCTGTGGCAGCGGTTCGTGGACGAGTCGAAGATCTACTTCGACTCGGTCTACCGCAAGCTCGACATCGAGATCCGCGACGAGGACATCGTCGGCGAGTCCGGGTACAACGACATGCTCGCCGAGACCTGCGACCTGCTGGAGAAGTCCGGCGTGGCCGTGTGGTCCAACGGCGCCCTGTGCGTGTTCTTCGACGACGTCAAGGGCAAGGACGGCGAGCCGGTCCCGCTGATCGTCCGCAAGACCGACGGCGGCTACGGCTACGCGGCCACCGACCTGTCGGCGATCCGCAACCGGACCGGCGAGCTGCACGCCGACACCCTGCTGTACGTGGTGGACGTGCGGCAGACCCTGCACTTCCGGATGGTCTTCGAGACCGCCCGGCGGGCCGGCTGGCTCACCGACGACGTCACGGCGCGGCACCTCCCGTTCGGCACCCTGCTGGGCAAGGACGGCAAGCCGTTCAAGACCCGGGCCGGCGAGAGCGTGAAACTGGAGGACCTGCTGGACGAGGCCGTGCAGCGGGCCACCGCGGTGGTCCGGGAGAAGGGCGAGAAGATCGGCCTGACCGAGGACGAGATCCGCACCAACGGCGAGCAGGTGGGCATCGGCGCGGTGAAGTACGCCGACCTGTCGACCTCGCTCGGCAAGGACTACGTCTTCGACCTGGACCGGATGGTCTCGCTCAACGGCGACACCAGCGTCTACATCCAGTACGCCTACGCGCGGACCCGGTCGATCTTCCGCAAGGCGGCCGAGGGGCAGCGGCCGGCGGCGCACCCGGAGCTGGCCCTGGAGCCGTCCGAGCGGGCCCTGGGCCTGCACCTGGACGCGTTCGCCGAGACGCTCGCCGAGGTCGCCGAGGTCTACGAGCCGCACCGCCTCGCGTCGTACCTGTTCCAGCTGGCGTCGCTGTTCACCACCTTCTACGAGCAGTGCCCGGTGCTGACCGCCGAGGGCGGCCCGGCGCAGGTGGAGAACCGGCTGTTCCTGTGCGAGCTGACCGCCCGCACGCTGCGGCAGGGCCTGTCCCTGCTGGGCATCCGGACGCCCGAGCGCCTGTAGCCCGCCCCGCCCGGCCACGGCCGGCGGCGCCGCTTCCCGCGGTCAGCCGCCGGTCCGCCGCGCCGGGCCGTCCGCGACCCCTTCTGCCGGCCCCCGGCCCGCAGGCCCGGCGCATGGTTGGGCCTGCGGGCCGTTTGTCATGCATGCTTGTCATAGTTTGTCCTACTTTGCGGGGCGCCAGTGACGAGTCCGACGACGCGACAGAAGATCGACTACCGGGCGGTCTTCCGGACCCTGCCCGCCGGTATCGCGCTGGTCGGCCCGGACATGGTCTACCTGGACGTGAACCCGGCCTACGAGCGGTTGGCCGGCCGGCCCAGGAGCGCCCTGATCGGCCGCAACGTCTTCCGCCTCTACCCCGACAACCCGCACGACCCGCAGGCGACCGGCAGCCGCAACGTCGCCGCGTCGATCCGCCGGGTGTTCGCCACCGGCGAGCCGGACACGGTCGGCCTCCAGCGCTACGACACGGAGCGCCCCGACCGGCCGGGCGTCTTCGAGGAGCGGTACTGGAGCATCGTCAACCTCCCGGTGGCGGGCCCGGACGGCGACGTCGAGTACGTGGCGCACCGCGTCGAGGAGGTCACCGCCTTCATCCGCACCCACGGCCTCAGCAGCGACGACCACCGCGCGCCCCGCGACCTGGAGGGCGAGCTGTACATGCGGGCCCGTGAACTGCAGGAGGTCAACGAGCGGCTGCGGCAGGCGCACGCCCGCGAGCGCGAGGTCGCGCTGACCCTGCAGGCCGCGATGCTGCCGACGCCCCGCTACGCGGGGCACTCCGTCGCCGTCCGCTACCGGCCGGCGATCGGCGCGCTGCACGTGTGCGGCGACTGGTACGACCTGGTGGACCTGCCGGGCGACCGGATCGCGCTGGCCGTGGGCGACGTCGTCGGCCACGGGCTGACCGCGGCCGGCGTGATGGGCCAGCTGCGCAGCGCCCTGAGCGCCGCAGCCCGGGTCACCGACGGCCCGGCGGCCGCGCTGGAGACCGTGGACCTGTACGCCAGGTCCGTGGAGGGCGCCGAGTCCACCACCGCCGTCTCCGCCTACCTCGACTGGACCGCGCGCTCGGTCACCTACAGCACCGCCGGCCATCCGCCGGCGGCCCTGCTGCGGCCGGACGGCCGGGTCGACTTCCTCGACCAGGCCACCGATCCGCCGCTCGGGGCCCGTCCCGAGCACGTGTCCCGCCCGCAGACCACCGTCCCCTTCGCCCCGGGCGGCGCCCTCGTCCTCTACACCGACGGCCTGGTGGAGCGCCGCGGCGAGGACATCGACGTCGGCCTGTCCCGGCTCGCCCGGGCCATGTCCCGCCACCGCCGGCTGCCCCCGGAGGACTTCGCCGACGCGCTGCTGGGGGACCTGCTCCCCCCGGCCGGCGCCCAGGACGACACGGCCCTGGTGATCATCCGCCTGTGACCCCGCCCCTCCAGGAAGGTGCCCGACAGATGAGTTCCGCCAAGCCCGCGACCGCCGCCACCGCCGCCGCGAACAAGGAAGCCGTCGATCGCTACGCCATGGAGGACCGGCAGGACTTCGCCGACGCGGCGCGGGGGCTGGTCGCCCCGCTGCCCGGCCCGCTGCGGGACGCGGACGGCCGGGTCCTCTTCGACCCCGCGGACTTCTCCTACCTGGCCGAGGACGCGCCCTGTCCCGACACCGTCGAGCCCAGCCTGTGGCGGCAGTCGCAGCTGATCGCCCAGGGCGGCCTGTACAAGGTCGCCGACCGCATCCACCAGGTGCGCGGCAACGACGTCGCGAACCTGACCGTCGTCGAGGGCGACACCGGGCTGGTGATCATCGACTGCGCCGGCTCCGTCGAGTCGGCGGCCCAGGGGCTGGCCCTGATCCGCGAGCACGTCAGCGACAAGCCCGTGGCCGCGGTCATCTACACCCACACCCACGCCGACCACTACGGCGGCGTCAAGGGCCTCGTCGACCCCGCGGACGTCGCCGCGGGCCGGGTCCCGATCCTGGCACCCGGCACGATCGCGTCCTTCGACAAGCACGCGATCGGCGAGAACGTCATCGCCGGCAACGCCATGGCCCGCCGCGCCTCCTACGCCTTCCAGAGCCTGCTGCCCGAAGGCCCGCGGGGCTGCGTGACCTGCGGGATCGGCGTCGCGCTGCCGAACGGCTCCACCATCTCCTACCTCTCCCCGACCGACCCGATCACCCGCACCGGCACCCGCCGGGAGCTGGCCGGGCTGGAGTTCGAGTTCCTGTACGCGCCCGACACCGAGGCGCCGGAGGAGATGCACCTCCACATCCCCGCGCTCGGCGCGCTGACCTGCGCGGAGAACGCCAACCACACCCTGCACAACATCCAGACCCTGCGCGGCGCCCGCACCCGCGACGCCCGGAACTTCGCCCGCTACCTGGACGAGACCCTCCAGCGCTGGGGCGACGACGTCCAGGTCCACTTCGGCACCCACACCTGGCCGGTCTGGGGAAACGCGCGGATCACCTCGTTCCTGGAGGCCCAGCGCGACACCTACAAGTACCTGCACGACCAGGCCATGCGGCTGGCCAACCAGGGGCACACCCCGCTGGAGGCGGCCGAGGAGGTCGAGCTGCCCGAGGAGCTGCGCCGCACCTGGGCGGTCCGCGGCTACCACGGCACCGTCCACCACGACGTACGCGCGGTGTTCGCCAAGGAGCTGGGCCTGTGGGACGGCGACCCGGTCAGCCTGCACCCGCACCCGCCGGCCGAGACCGCACGCCGGCTGGTCGACCTGATCGGCGCCGACGCGATCCTCGCCGAGGGCCGGCGGGCGATCGAGGCGGCCGACTACCGGTGGGCCGCGCAGATCCTGCACGCCCTGGTGTTCGCCGAGCCGGGCCACGCCGAGGCCCGCGCCCTCCAGGCCGACGCGTACGAGCAGCTCGGCTACCAGGCCGAGGGCCCCCAGTGGCGCGGCATCTACCTGTCCGCCGCGCAGGAGCTGCGGGAGGGCGTCGCCGAGGTCCCGGTGGTCACCGCCAGCCAGGACACCATCGCCTCGATGCCCGTCGACCTGCTCTTCGACTACGCCGCCGTGCACGTCGTCGGCGAGCGGGCCGCCGGGGCGGACGTGCGGATCGCGTTCCGGTTCGAGGACGCCGCCGGGGACGACCGGGACTGGCACCTGTGGATCCGGCGCGGTGTCCTCAACGCCCGCCGCGGAACCCCCGGCCACCCGGTCCAGCTCACCGTCGCCGGCCCCAAGCTCGCGCTGGCCCAGGTCCTGACCGCACCCGCCACCGCGCACGACCTCGCCGCCAAGGACCTGATCCGGCTCGACGGCGACGCGGCCGCGCTGACCGCCTACGCCGGCCTGGTCGAGGACTTCGACCCGCTGTTCCCGATCGTCACGCCGTAGGCCCGCGTCCGTGGGACCCCATCCGCGGCCGGGGACGGGCTACTTGACGACGACGACCGTCGAACCGCGGACGGTGTTGTTCCAGATCTTCAGGGCATCGGCGCGGTGCATGCGGACCGCGCCGGTGCGCAGGTTCGGGTCGGGCGCGGCCACCTTGTCGTCGACCTGCGCGGAGAAGGCCACCCAGCTCTCGGCGGTGTACTCGAAGAACACCACGTGCTCGATCTGCTTGCCGTCCGAGCCGACCGACGCCGGTTTGCGATCGCCGACGTAGTACACGCCGGGCGTCGCGGGCACCGTGCCCGGCTGGACCAGGAAGGTCGAGACCGGGCCGGACTTGGGGACGACCCAGACGCGGTTCTGGCTGAGCGAGTACACGATGCGCTTGCCGGTGTCGCCGCCCACCGGGACCGGCGGCGGCGTGGTGGGCGCGCTGTGCGGCTTGGTGGCCGTCGGGTGCGGGGTGGGAGCGGCGGTGGGGTTGGCGGAGGTGGAACCGCTGGCCTGGAAGGCGAGCACCGACACCACGACCATCGCCCCGGCGGTCAGCCCGCTCACGGCCATCCACGAGGGTATGCCTCGGCTCACGACGTCCTCCTCCCCTGTCCCGTGCTCTCCCGGGAACCTACAGCCGCTGCGCGACCTCGGTCGCCCAGTACGTCAGGATCATGCTCGCGCCGGCCCGCCGGAACGAGGTCAGCGTCTCCAGAATGGCACGGTCCCGGTCGATCCAGCCGTTCGCGGCGGCCGCCTCGACCATCGCGTACTCCCCGGAGATCTGGTAGGCCGCGACCGGCACGTCCACCGTGTCGGCGATCCTGGTCAGCACGTCCAGGTAGGGCAGTCCGGGCTTGACCATGACCATGTCCGCGCCCTCCTGCAGGTCCAGCGCCAGCTCGCGCATCGACTCGCGGAGGTTCGCCGGGTCCTGCTGGTAGGTCTTGCGGTCGCCCTTGAGCGAGGAGTTCATCGCCTCGCGGAACGGGCCGTAGAACGCCGACGCGTACTTGACGGTGTAGGCGAGGATCGCCACGTCCTGGTGACCGATCTCGTCCAGCGCCTCGCGGACCACGCCGACCTGGCCGTCCATCATCCCGGACGGGCCCACGACATGGACGCCGGCGTCCGCCTGGACCTGCGCCATCTCGGCGTAGCGCTCCAGCGTCGCGTCGTTGTCCACCCGGCCCCGGTCGTCCAGGACGCCGCAGTGGCCGTGGTCGGTGTACTCGTCCAGGCACAGGTCGGACATGACGACCACGGCGTCGCCGACCTCGGAGACCACGTCGCGGATCGCCAGCTGCAGGATGCCGTCCGGCTCCGTGCCCTGGCTGCCGATCGCGTCCTTCACCTCGGGCACGCCGAACAGCATCAGGCCGCCGACGCCCGCCTCCGCGGCCTCCACGGCCGCCTTGCGCAGGGAGTCGCGGGTGTGCTGGACCACACCGGGCATCGAGGAGACCGGCTGCGGCTCGCTGATGCCCTCCCGGACGAACATCGGCAGGATCAGGCCCGCCGCGTCCAGCCGGGTCTCGGCGACCAGTCGCCGCATCGCCGGAGTCGTCCGCAGCCGACGGGGCCGCGTCCCGGGGAACTCGCCATACCTCACCATGCCTCCACCGTACGCCCGCGCACGGGGTGCTCTTCCCGACGCCAAGTCGGCGTCCGGGCCGCCCATTCGGCGGCCTCAGACGCGACGGCGGCGGGCGCCGGGACGGCGCTCGCTGGGACGGGTCACCGGATCGCCGGCCTCCTCGGCGGCGGTCCTGCGGGCGGTGCCGAAGTCGGCCAGCGCCTGCGCCAGCGCGTGCACGGACGGCTCGGGCGCCATCACGTCCACCCGCAGCCCGTGCTCCTCGGCCGTCTTGGCCGTGGCCGGGCCGATACAGGCGATCACCGTCACGTTGTGCGGCTTGCCCGCGATACCGACCAGGTTCCGCACGGTCGAGGACGAGGTGAACAGCACCGCGTCGAACCCGCCGCCCTTGATCGCCTCGCGGGTGTCCGCCGGCGGCGGCGACGCGCGCACGGTGCGGTACGCCGTGACGTCGTCGACCTCCCAGCCCAGCTCGACCAGCCCGGCGACCAGCGTCTCGGTGGCGATGTCGGCGCGCGGCAGGAACACCCGGTCGATCGGGTCGAAGACCGGGTCGTAGGGCGGCCAGTCCTCCAGGAGCCCGGCCGCGGACTGCTCGCCGCTGGGCACCAGGTCCGGCTTCACGCCGAACTCCACCAGCGCCTGCGCGGTCTGCTCGCCGACCGCGGCGACCTTGATCCCGGCGAAGGCCCGGGCGTCCAGCCCGTACTCCTCGAACTTCTCCCGCACCGCCTTGACCGCGTTCATCGAGGTGAAGGCGATCCACTCGTAGCGGCCGGTGACCAGGCCCTTGACCGCCCGCTCCATCTGCTGCGGGGTGCGCGGCGGTTCGACCGCGATGGTCGGCACCTCGTGCGGCACCGCGCCGTAGGAGCGCAGCTGGTCCGACAGCGACGCGGCCTGCTCCTTGGTGCGGGGCACCAGCACCCGCCAGCCGAACAGCGGCTTGGTCTCGAACCACGACAGGTGCTCGCGCTGCTCGGTGCCCTCGCCGACGACGGCTATCGCGGCGATCGGGCCCTCCGGCGTCGGCAGCGCCTTGGTGGCCTTCAGCTCGGCGGCGATGGTGGCCAGCGTCGCGGTCCAGGTGCGCTGCCGGGTGGTCGTGCCGGCGACGGTGACGGTCAGCCGGGTGTCCGGCTTGCGGCCGGCGGCGACGAGTTCGGCCGCGGTCGCGGCCACGGTCTGCAGCGTGGTGGACACCACCAGCGTCGCCGCGCTCTCGCCGACCTCGCTCCAGCAGCGGTCGGAGGCGGTCGCCGCGTCGACGAACCGCACGTCCCCGCTGAGCGGCACGCCGGCGTAGGCGGGCACGCCCACCGCGGCGGCCACGCCGGGCACCACCTCGAACGGGATGCCGGCGCGCGCGCAGGCGAGCATCTCGGCGGCGGCCGAGGTGTCGAGTCCGGGGTCGCCGGAGACCGCACGCACCACCCGCTTGCCGGCCCGCGCGGACGCCATGACAAGCTGTGCGGCAGCAGCCGGATCGGCGGTGCCGGAGTTCAACACCTCGCCGGCGGTGACGGGTTCGGCTGTGCCCACATCGGTGCGGGCGTGCGTGCGGACGACGTCGAGCACGGTCGCGTCGCCGACCAGGACGTCGGCCAGGGCGAGTGCCTCGACGGCCCGCAGGGTCAGCAGTCCGGGGTCGCCCGGGCCTGCGCCGAGAAAGGTGACATGACCTGCGGCGGTCCCGGCGGGACCGGCAGGGGCGCCGGCGGTGGTGGTCGTGGCGACGGCAGCGGGGTTCAAGGTGTGCGCTCCCCCATAAGACCGGCCGCGCCCTTGGCGAGCATCTCGGCGGCGAGCTCGCGGCCGAGGGCCCGTGCTTCGCCGTCCGATGCCGGTACGGGGCCGGTGATGGACATCTGCACCAGCTCGGTGCCGTCGGTCGTGCCGACGACGCCGCGCAGGCGCAGCTCGGTAACCTGCCCGTCGGCCACCAGGTCGGCCAGCGCGCCCACGGGGGCGGAACAGCCGGCCTCGAGGGCGGCGAGCAGGGTTCGCTCGGCAGTCACGGCGACCCGGGTCACCGGGTCGTCGAGCTCGGCGAGCTGTGCGGCCAACTCCGGGTTGGAGGCGGCGCATTCGACGGCCAGCGCTCCCTGGCCGGGGGCGGGCAGTACAGCGTCGGCGTCGATCAGCTCGCTCGCCTCGGCGAGCCTGCCGATACGGTTCAGCCCGGCGGCGGCCAGCACGACCGCGTCGAGCTTGCCGGAAGTAACGTACCCGATCCGGGTGTCAACGTTGCCACGGATCGGAACCGTCTCGATCTGCAGGCGGTGGCTCCGCGCCCATGCGTTGAGCTGCGCCATCCGCCGCGGGGAGCCGGTGCCGACCCGGGCCGGGCGGTCGAGCCGGCCGAGCTGCTCGAAGGTCAGGCCGTCGCGCGACACCAGGGCGTCCCGCGGGTCCTCGCGGACCGGGGTCGCGGCCAGCACGAGGCCGTCCGCGTCCGCGGTCGGCAGGTCCTTGAGGCTGTGCACGGCGAAGTCGATCTCGCCGGCCAGCAGCGCGTCGCGCAGCGCGGAGACGAACACACCGGTGCCGCCGATCTGCGCCAGGTTCTCGCGCGAGACGTCGCCGTGCGTGGTGATCTCGACGAGTTCGACCTCGCGGCCGGTGACCTGCCGCACCTGCTCGGCGACCATCCCGGACTGCGCCATGGCGAGCTTGCTGCGCCGGGTGCCGAGACGGAGGGGGCCGGCCCCCTCGGGGGCGCCCTGCGAGGCGCCTGCCGTGGCGTTCACCGAAGTTCCTCGATTCCGTTGTGCGAGACCTGCGCCACAGGCCGCTCCGCGCGGGAGACGGCGACGACCGCCTGCGGGTCGAGGTCGAAGAGTTCGCGCAGCGCGTCGGCGTACCCGGCACCGCCGGGCTCGCCTGCGAGCTGCTTGACGCGCACGGTCGGCGCGTGCAGGAGCTTGTCGACGACGCGGCGCACGGTCTGGGTGATCTCCGCGCGTTGCTTGTCGTCCAGATCCGGGAGCCTACCGTCCAGCCGCGAGAGTTCACCCGCGACGACGTCGGCCGCCATGGCGCGCAGCGCCACCACGGTCGGGGTGATCCGGGCCGCCCGCTGGGCCGCGCCGAACGCCTCGACCTCCTCGGAGACGATCGCCCGCACCTGGTCCACGTCGGCGGCCATCGGCGCGTCCGCGGAGGCGGCCGCGAGGGTCTCTATGTCCACCAGGTGCACGTCGACCAGGTGGTGCGCGGCGGAGTCCACGTCGCGCGGCATGGCCAGGTCGAGCACCGCCAGGGTGGCGCCCTCCGGGCGGCCGTCGGCCGCGCGGCGCAGGTCGTCGGCGGTCAGCACCAGGCCGGTGGCACCGGTGCACGACACCACGATGTCGGCCTCGGCGAGCGCCGCCGGCACCTCGGACATGGCGATCGCCCGTGCCTCGGTGCCCTGTTCGGCGAGCAGGTGGGCCAGCCGCTCGGCGCGCTCGGCGGTGCGGTTGGCGATGACCAGGCCGCGCACGCCGGCCCTGGCGAGGGTCGCCGCGGCCAGCGAGGACATGGATCCGGCGCCGACGACCAGCGCCCGCAGACCGGCCAGCGGGCCGGTGGTGGGGGCGAGTTGGGCCAGCCCGAAGGTGACCAGGGACTGCCCGGCGCGGTCGATGCCGGTCTCGGAGTGGGCCCGCTTGCCGACCCGAAGCGCCTGCTGGAACAGGTCGTTGAGCATCCGGCCCGCGGTGTGCAGCTCCTGGCCGAGGGCGAGCGCGTCCTTGATCTGGCCGAGGATCTGGCCCTCGCCGACGACCATGGAGTCCAGCCCGCAGGCCACCGACAGCAGGTGGTGGACGGCCCGGTCCTCGTAGTGCACGTACAGGTGAGGGGTGAGCTCGTCCAGGCCGACACCGCTGTGCTGGGCCAGCAGCGTGGACAGTTCGGCCACGCCCGCGTGGAACTTGTCCACGTCCGCGTACAGCTCGATGCGGTTGCAGGTGGCCAGCACGGCCGCCTCCGCGGCGGGTTCGGCCGCCAGGGTGTCCTGGAGCAGCTTCGTCCGCGCGTCCTCGGAGAGCGCGGCGCGCTCCAGGACGCTGACGGGTGCGGTGCGGTGGCTGAGTCCCACGACAAGCAAACTCATGCGCGACCCTCGCTTCGCTCGGGACGGCCTTCGCCGGGAACGCACCTTTCAATGATTCGCTCGCTGCGCTCGCTCATGCGGGCATCACGGCGGGTACGTCCCCGTCCGGCTCCGGGCGGTCGTCCTCACCGGCCTTGCGCTGCTCGTGGAAGGCGAGGATCTGCAGCTCGATCGACAGGTCGACCTTGCGCACGTCCACGCCGTCGGGCACCGACAGCACGGTGGGGGCGAAGTTGAGGATCGAGGTGACGCCGGCCGCGACGAGGCGGTCGGTGACCTCCTGGGCGGCGCCGGCCGGGGTGGCGATGACACCGATGGAGACCTGGTTGTCCGCGACGATCGACTCCAGCTCGTCGATGTGCCGCACGGGCAGGCCCGCGACGAGGCGGCCGGCCAGCGCGGTGTCGGCGTCGAGCAGGGCCGCGACGCGGAACCCGCGGGACGCGAAGCCGCCGTAGTTGGCCAGCGCCGCGCCCAGGTTGCCGATACCGACGATGACGACCGGCCAGTCCTGGGTCAGTCCCAGTTCCCGGCTGATCTGGTACACGAGATACTCCACGTCGTAGCCGACGCCTCGCGTGCCGTAGGAGCCGAGGTAGGAGAAGTCCTTGCGCAGCTTGGCCGAGTTGACCCCGGCTGCCGCGGCGAGTTCCTCCGAGGACACGGTGGGCACAGAACGCTCGGACAGAGCTGTCAGCGCCCGCAGGTACAGCGGAAGCCTGGCGACGGTCGCTTCGGGAATCCCTCGGCTACGGGTCGCCGGTCGGTGTGATCGGCCAGTTGCCACGGTGCTCCTGCGGGTAGAGCTGGGCTGAGGGCGACCACGGTCTTTGGGGACGCCCCGTGGACGCCAGGCTATGTCTTTGTGAACGCGTGCACAAAGATGGTGTCCGATTTGCCCGGCGGAAGTGATGGGCATCACGCGCTCCCATGCCGGACATTCGGCACCGATCGGCGTGCCGGATCGTTGGTGCGCCGCATCCAGAGTGCGTCGGCGGCGGCCAGAATGCCAGAGGGCTCCGGCCAGCGCACCGCCTCGGCGCCGGCCAGCCGCTCGGCCACCCCCGGCGCCTCCGGCGCGTAGTGGGTGAACAGCTCCGCGGTGGTGCGGGCGTCACCGAGCGCGGTGTGCGGATTCCAGCCCGTGATGCCCGCCGCGGCCGCGCAGGCGGTCAGGCTCAGCCCGTAGCCGCGGGCGTCGCGGGACTCGTGCACGGCCCGGCCGGCCCGGTCGGCGGCCATCCGCATCGTGCACAGCTCCGGCACGGCCGGCAGCCGCAGCCCGACCCTGGCGTACTCGGCGGCCAGGAACGCCCGGTCGCAGCCGACGTTGTGCCCGACCAGCACCCGGCCGCGCAGCAGGGTCAGCAGCCGGCCCGCGATACCGGCGAACCGCGGCGCACCGCCGAGGTCCTCGGGCTCGATGCCGTGGATGTGGGTGGGGCCCACCGGGCCCTGCGGATCGACGAGGGTGCTGAACTCACCCTGCGGTTCGAGATCGCGGTCCAGCAGGACGACGGCGAGCTCCAGCACACGATGCCGCCGTGACGAGGAACCGGTCGCCTCCAGGTCCACCACGGCGAAGCCGGACGGACCCTGGGCGCGGCCGGGGAGACCCGAGAGCACGCAGCACACTCCTCACGCATCACCCCCGGGCGTACAAAACGTCCTCGATGGTAATCGAATGTGTGCGAGTGCAGGTAACTCCGGTAAAACGGTCACCCGGCGGTGAGCGCTCCGCGCAGCCGCCCCTCGTCGACCCGCCAGAACGTGTGCTGCTCGCCGTCGACCAGCACCACCGGGATCTGCTCCCAGTAGCGGTCGTACAACGCGGCGTCCTGGGTGATGTCCCGCTCCTCGACCGTGGCACCGGTCTCGGCGGCGACCTTCTCGATCACCGCGCGCGCGTCGTCGCACAGATGGCAGCCGGGCTTGGCGATGAGCGTCACAGTCCTCATACGGTCAAGGTAAGGGAAACGTGTCGCATGGAGTTCACACGCCCGCCCCTCGTGCGCACCGGCGTTGCCCTGCAAGGTGGTTATGCTCGCGTCATGGCCGCTCTGAGATGGCTCACCCCCCGCAAGCAGTCCGCCACGGAACGGAGCGTGGTGGCGGGCGAGGCCGCGGCTGCCGTCGCGGAGGCCGCGATGGCCGCCACGTCGCACTCGGAGCCGGCGGAGGCGCCCACCGCACCCGAGGCGCCGGAGGCGGCCGGAACGCCCGAGGCGGCCACGGCGGAAGCCGGCGAGGCCCCGGAGGCCCCCGCCGCCGAGGAACCCCCGTTCCCGGTGGCCGGCGACCCGCGCGCCGCCGCGTTCTTCGACCTGGACAACACCGTGATGCAGGGCGCCGCCCTCTTCCACTTCGGCCGCGGCCTGTACAAGCGGAAGTTCTTCGCCAAGCGCGACCTGATCCGGTTCGCCTGGCAGCAGGCGTACTTCAGGATGGCCGGCCACGAGGACCCCGAGCACATGCAGGACGCCCGCGACAGCGCGCTGTCCATCGTCAAGGGCCACCGCGTCGAGGAACTGATGTCCATCGGCGAGGACATCTACGACGAGTACATGGCCGGCAAGATCTGGCCGGGCACCCGGGCGCTCGCCCAGGCGCACCTCGACGCGGGCCAGCGGGTGTGGCTGGTGACCGCCGCACCGGTGGAGACCGCCAGCATCATCGCCCGCCGCCTCGGCCTGACCGGCGCGCTGGGCACCGTCGCGGAGTCCGTCGGCGGCGTCTACACCGGCCGGCTGGTCGGCGAGCCGCTGCACGGCCCGGCCAAGGCCGAGGCGGTCCGGGCGCTGGCCACCGCGGAGGACCTCGACCTGTCGCGGTGCGCGGCCTACAGCGACTCGCACAACGACATCCCGATGCTGTCGCTCGTCGGGCACCCTTATGCGATCAATCCCGACAGCGGGTTGCGGAAACACGCGCGCAACCAGGGCTGGCGGCTGCGCGATTACCGCACCGGACGCAAAGCGGCCCGGATCGGCATTCCCGCCGCGGCCGGGATGGGCGCGCTCGCCGGCGGCGTGGTGGCCGGTGTGGCGATCCACCGCAAACGCGCCTGAAACCACCGCGGACCGGCGCCGAAAGCGGCGCCGACCGCTTCAGAACCGGCCCTGAACCCGCCCTGAACCGGCCCCGGACACACTCCGACCGGGCCGCGAACCCGCTGCGCCCCGGTGCGCCCCGGTGCGTCCACCCGCGCTGACGCCTCCGTTCTCCCTCGCGCCACACGCGCACAACACGCTCTCTCCGCGAGCAATTCACGAGCGGAAGTGGTCAACTACCGCCACGCGTTCGATAATTGAGCGAACCCGATTCCGCACAGGAAGTGGCGGAAACGGCGATTTCAGCAACTCGGTGTAGCGTCGTCAGTACGAAGCGTTATTCTCCTCAGACGCATTCCGGAACCCACTCGTCGCCACGACGGGTGACGGTCCCGTACTGCACGTGATGGAAGTTCTGCCTCTGGGAGTCCCGTGTACCCACACGACGGGGTTGACACCTCCGGCCTGGCTGCGTTGCGCGCACTGGTGCTTGACCGCCTGGTGCGCACGGTCCCCACGTACGCCGTGCCCGCCCTCGCCACGCCCGGTCCCACCGTCCCAGGCCCGGCCTACGCCCTGGCCGAAACCAGCACCGCCGCAGGCAGACGCACCCGCAACGGCACCGCACGCGGCCGGCACGCCGGCAACGCCGCAGGAACCGGCCACGCCGGCACCGCCACCCCCGACCGCACGGCCGCCGACCGCGGCGCCACGGCCCGCAGGCCCGCCTCCGACACCGACAGCGGCCGGATGATGGACCTGGTCGAGCGCGCCCAGGACGGCGAGACCGAGGCCTTCGGCCGGCTCTACGACCACTACAGCGACACCGTCTACCGGTACATCTACTACCGGGTCGGATCGAAGGCGACCGCCGAGGACCTGACCAGCGAGACGTTCCTGCGCGCACTGCGCCGCATCGGCACCTTCACCTGGCAGGGCCGCGACTTCGGCGCGTGGCTGGTGACCATCGCCCGCAACCTGGTCGCCGACCACTTCAAGTCCAGCCGGTTCCGCCTGGAGGTCACCACCGGCGAGATGCTCGACGCCAACGAGGTCGAGCGCAGCCCCGAGGACTCGGTGCTGGAGTCGCTGTCGAACGAGGCGCTGCTGACCGCGGTGCGCAAGCTCAACCCGCAGCAGCAGGAGTGCGTGACACTGCGCTTCCTCCAGGGGCTGTCGGTCGCCGAGACCGCCCGCGTGATGGGCAAGAACGAGGGCGCCATCAAGACCCTCCAGTACCGCGCCGTGCGCACCCTGGCCAGGCTGCTGCCCGAAGACGCACGGTGAGCCGCCGGTGCGCCCGATACCAGAGCGCGCGGCGCCACGGGCCGGTTCGCCCGTACGGCCGCGGCACGATGATCAGACCTGCGTAACCCAACTGGACCGGCACTCGTTGCATCACGTGCAGACACTCCCGGGCCGCGCGCCCCGTCCCTGGGTTCACTCGATCGGGTGGACGGGGACGGGCCGTACAACCATCGGGGCGGTACCGGGAGTCGAGTGTGTGGATGACGAGAGGAGGTGCCGCCCGTGATCGGACAGGCAACGGCACACCGGCGGGCGAACGCCTTCGCCCAGGCCCTTGAGGAGCAGGACCTCGAGGGCACCCCCGTCTCCGGTGCGGCAACCGGTCGGCCGGGGAGCCAGGGGGCCCACGGTGGCGGCGCCCGCGGCGAGCACGGCGACGCCCACGGCGGTACGCACGGCGCCCATGCCGCGGCCCGGCACGCCGACCCCGAGCAGGCCGCGCTGGTGGCACTGGCCGCCGCGATCAGCGCCCGGCCGCGTCCGGTCATGGACGCGGGGAAGAAGACGGTGCAGCGTGCGCAGCTGATCGCGGCGATGGAACAGGCCATCGCGGACGGCAGCTTCAGCGAGGGCCGGGTGCCCGAGCAGCGCTCCGAGTCGCACGGCAGCCACCGCGCGACCGGGCTGCGCAAGCTCACCCCGCGCTCCCGGCTGTCGCGCCGGCTGGCCGTGGGCGGGCTGTCGGTCGGCGTGGCCGCCGGTGCGCTCGGCGGGGTCGCCGCCGCGAGCACCAACGCGCTGCCCGGCGACACCCTGTACGGCCTCAAACGCAGCATGGAGGACCTCAAGCTGGACATGGCCAGCGGCGACGCCTCCCGCGGCAAGGTCTACCTGGACATGGCCGCCACCCGCATGCAGGAGGCGCGCCGGCTGATGGACCGCGGCCGCGGCGGGCAGCTCGACCCCGAGTCGGTCGCCGAGGTCCGCAGGGCGCTGTCCGGCCTGCACCAGGAGGTCGCCGAGGCGCACCGGCTGCTCTCCCAGGCGTACAAGGACGACGGCTCGCTCCAGCCGATGGAGCTGCTGAACACCTTCACGCAGAACCACCGGCAGGGCTGGAGCGATCTGCGCGGCAAGCTGCCCAGCCAGCTCACCGACGTCTCCGACCAGGTCTCGTCGGCCCTCGACGCCATAGACCACGACGTCGCGCCGCTGAAGCCGCTCATGCCCAAGGCGCACCCGAGCGACCGCCCGTCGTCCTCTCCGGACGACGACCAGGGAGCAGGCGGCACCGGCGGCACCTCGGACGGCGGCTCCGCGGATCCGTCCGCGTCGACCTCGGCCGGCGACCAGCAGACCGGTACGGGCACTCCCAGCCCGTCGCCGTCGAACACCTCGGGCAACGGCCTGATCGGCGGCACCAACCTGCTGAACCCGAACCCGCCGACGCCCTCGCCGACGGACACCCCCAGCGGCACGCCCACCGGCCAGAACCACTCGGTGGTCCTCCCGCCGCTCCTGCCGGGCCTCCTCCCCGGCCTCGGCCTCACCTCGGGCTCCGACTCCTCCGAGTAGGGTCCGAAGAGGAACAGCCCCCCTGGTGCGGCGACGGTCTAGAAGAACACCGACCGTCGCCGCACCAGCAGTTCGTAGAGGGTGTGCTGGATGGTCTCGCGGACCTGGTCCGTCAGGTTGAAGACCAGCATCGGGTCCTCGGCCGCCTCCGGCGGATAGGTGTCGGTGGGGATGGGCGTGCCGAACTGGATCGTCCACTTGGTCGGAAGGGGAACCAGGCCGAGCGGGCCCAGCCAGGGGAACGTCGGCGTCAGCGGGAAGTAGGGGACGCCCAGGACGCGGGCCAGGGTGCGGGAGTTCCCGATCATCGGGTAGATCTCCTCGGCGCCCACCACCGAGCACGGGACGATCGGCACCCCGGTCTTCAACGCGGTCGCCACGAACCCGCCCCGCCCGAACCGCTGCAGCTTGTACCGCTCGGAGAACGGCTTCCCCAGCCCCTTGAAGCCCTCCGGCATCACGCCCACGACCTCGCCGCGCTCCAGCAGCAGCTGCGCGTCCTCGCTGCACGCCAGGGTGTGCCCGGCCTTGCGGGCCAGCTCGTTGACCAGCGGCAGCATGAACACCAGGTCCGCGGCCAGCAGCCGCAGGTGCCGCCCGGCCGGGTGGTGGTCGTGCACCGCGACCTGCGCCATCAGCCCGTCCATCGGCAGCGTGCCGGAGTGGTTGCAGACCACCAGCGCCCCGCCCTCGGAGGGGATGTTCTCGATGCCCCTGACCTCGACGCGGAAGTAATTGTCGAACAGCGGCCGCAGCAGCGACATCAGCACCTGGTCGGTCAGTTCGGCGTCGTACCCGAACTCGTCGACCTCGTAGTCGCCGGTCACCCGGCGCCGCAGGAACGCCAGCCCCGAGGCGACCTTCCGCTCCCAGTGGCCGCCCAGCAGCCGGTCGGCCGCACCGGCCAGCACGGCCCCCAGCGACGGCACCGCGGGCTCGTCGGGGTCCGCGCCGTCCAGGCCCCTGCCCGCGCCTTCACGGCCCTGCGAGGACGCCGCACGGGCCTGCCCGCCGTCCCCGTCGCCGTCGCCGTCCGTGCGGCCGCCACCGGACTGTGCCGGAATCCCGCCGGACGCCTCCGCTTCCGCCGCGGACGCGTCGCCCGCGGCGCCGGCCTTCCCCGTGGCGCCGGCCTTTCCCCTACCGCCGGCCGCGGGGGCGCCCGCGTCGGCGTCCGGCACCGGCGTCAGCGGGCCGTGCTCGGCCGCGCCGCCGGCGGCTCCCGACGACGGCGACGTCTTCTTCCGCGCCCGGGACCGGCCACCGCCCCTGCGCGCCCTCGAGTCCTCGTCGAACGGGATGACCTTCGCGTCGGTCATGGCTTCCGCTCCTTCCGCCGAAACCTGCTCAGGGCCCGTCACGAACGCACCGCCGCGCCACGGTCCACCGGATCGCCGTCCGCCGCGGCACGCGCCGCCGGCGGCAGCACCGCCGCGAGCCGGTCGACGGCCCCGGCCACCCGGTCCGGCGGCAGCAGCCCGGGGCCGCGGCTGCGGGCGAAGTCGCTGAAGGTCTCGGCCGTCGAGTAGGCCGGCACGAAACCGAGCGTCTCACGCATCTGCCGGGTGTCCACCACCCTGCCGTGCGTCAGCAGCCGGATCTGCTCGCGCGAGAAGTCCGTCACCCCGGCCGTGCGCAGCATCTGGCCCAGCCAGGTGACCGCGGGCAGGAACACCGGCACGGTCGGCTTGCCCAGCCGCCGGGCGGTCTGCGACAGCAGCAGCACCCCGTCGCCGGCGATGTTGAACGTGCCGCTGTTCAGCGTGCCGCGCCGCGCCTCCAGCGTGGCCACCAGCAGCACGCCCTCCACGTCGTCCTCGTGCACGAACTGCAGCCGCGGGTCGTAGCCCAGCACCGTCGGCAGTATCGGCAGGTCGAAGTACTCGGCCAGCGGGGTGTCGGCGCGCGGGCCGAGGATGTTCGCGAACCGCAGCACCGCGACGGCCACGTCCGGCCGCCGCCGCGCGAACCCGCGCACGTAGCCCTCGACCTCGACGGCGTCCTTCGCGAACCCTCCGCTGGGCAGCGACTTGACCGGCGTCGTCTCGCTGAACACCGCAGCGTCGCGCGGCGCGGAACCGTACACGCTGGTGGTGGACTTCACGACCAGCCGCTGCACGGTGGGCGCCTTCTGGCAGGCGCCGAGCAGCTGCATGGTGCCGATGACGTTGGTCTCCTTGGCCTGGGTGCGGCCGCCGGCGCCGAGCGCCGTGCCGCTGACATCCAGGTGCACCACGGTGTCCACCGAGTGCTGGGCCAGGATCTTGCCGATCATCGGCTGCCGGATGTCGGCGCGGACGAACTCGGCGTCACCCAGGTCGTGCTCGGGCGGCACCGCGTCGACCGCGATCACCCGCCCGACCTCCGGTTCCCGCTGCACGCGCCGGACGAACCGGCCCGCGAGCTGCCGCGCGACTCCGGTGACGAGGACCACCTTGCCCACCATCAGCGCCTTCCCTGGGAGATGCAGCCACCGTACCGCCCGGGCGTTGCCACGCGGTGAAGCCCCGCCTCACGAAAGCACGCGCGGGAAAAGCCACCGCCCCCTTGGTCCACCCGGAGGTGGACCAAGGGGGCGGGAAGAGCGGCGGAAGTTCGCCTACTTCTTGTTGCGACGCTGAACACGCGTCCGCTTCAGAAGCTTGCGGTGCTTCTTCTTGGCCATACGCTTGCGCCGCTTCTTGATGACAGAGCCCACGACTACCCTCGCTTCGGTTTCACTCGGTGCGGGGCGTCCGAGCCCACACGACCTACGTCGGCCTAGCCTACCCGCCCGAAGGGGGCACGCGTAACCGAGGCCCACGCAGCCGGTCACCAACCCGTTACCGGGCCTTCTCAGGCAGATTCCACCCCCACGTAGGACTCGCGGAGGTAGTCGTGGACGGCCTGCTCCGGAACCCGGAACGACCGCCCGACGCGAATGGCCGGAAGATGACCGCTGTGCACCAACCGGTACACGGTCATCTTGGACACCCGCATCACCGCCGCGACTTCGGCGACGGTCAGGAACACGACCTCGTTGAGAGGCCGGCTTTCAGTTACAGCCATGACACACCTGAACCTTCCGCACATGACGCCACCGGCTTCCCCTCCGGCGACTCCAACAGGCATGTGCGCTCCCCCACAGATTAGGGGCGGATGATGCAAGTGGGGAAGAGGAGTTGCCAATGGTTGACTATTGGACGAGCCAGGCCCTACGGAGTACGTACCGCGACAGTGGCCGGTAGTCGTCGGCGCGCGCCGAGTCGTCGAGCGGCACCGCCACGGCCACCCTGCCCTCCGCTTCCGCAACGAACACCGCAGGATCGTCACTGTCCCCCAGGCCGATCGCATCGAAGCCCAACTGACCTGCACCGCAAAGGAATCCGTGGTCCCCGACCACCAGTCCCGGCAGCACGCCGCCCCGCTCCGCGGCCGCCGCGAGCGCCACTCTGACCGGCAGCGGGGAGTGTGTGTGCGCCCCTTGCCGGGGCGGATCGCCGGGTTCCGCATGGCGTAGGACGGCGACGCCCGCGATGTACCGGAGCACGTGACGGCGTACGCCGAATGGTGTCGGCACGTCGACGCATCGGCCGTACCCGGGAGTGAGGACCGCGCAGCCTGCCGCGGACAGCGCGGCCGCCAGCGCGCCGTAGAACCCCAGCAGCCGGTCAGGATGGCCGGTCCCCAGCAGCACCGGGATCCGGTCGCGCGCCGCCCGTGCCAGCCGCTCGGCGAACGCGTCCAGCGCCGCCATCGTGCAGTCCGGGTCGATCACGTCCTGACCCGAGGTGTGCGCGGGGTCCGGCGACACCCCGCACCGGTCGGCCATCAGCGCCAGCAGCGCGCCGGCGTCCCACACGCCCTCCGGGTCCAGGCCCAGGGTCTGCCGCGGATCGCGGGCCGCGAACAGGGCGTAGCTGCGCAGGCTCTTCTCCCGGGAGGTCGTCACCCGACCCGCAAGCCCCGCCGCCACCAGATGCGCACGCAGTGCGCCACCGTCCGCCACCCAATGATCGTCCCGCCCACCCCGCCACCTGCGGGCTCTTCCCCGCAAACTCACCCCGACCGGGTGAAGCCGGACGATCCCCCACGCGTACGGGCCGTACGCCCGTACGGTACGCCGCCGGGCGGCGGCGCTACGGCAGCAGCCCGTGCAGCGGGAAGACCGCCCGCCGGGTGGCGAGCACCGCCTGGTCGAGACGGTCCGCCGGGTCGTACCCCGCGTCCTCGAACGACGACCACTGCGGGCTGCGCCCGTCCGTCATCCGCAGCGGTGCGGTGGCCCGCGTCCGCGCGTACACCTCCTGCCGCCACTCCTCCGGCACCATCGTCTGCGGCGCCAGCGGCACCCCCGCCGCGATCGCCACCAGATGCGTCCAGGTCCGCGGCACCACGTCCGTGACCGCGTACCCGCCGCCGCCCAGCGCGATCCACCGCCCCTGCGCGTGCTCGTGCGCGAGCTCGTGGCAGGCCTCCGCCACCATCCGCTGCGCGTCCAGCGACACCGCCAGATGCGCCAGCGGGTCCTCGAAGTGGGTGTCTGCGCCGTGCTGCGAGACCAGCACCTGCGGGCGGAACGCCGCCACCAGCTCCGGCACGACCGCGTGGAACGCCCGCAGCCAGCCCGCGTCGCCCGTGCCGGCGGGCAGCGCCACGTTCACCGCGCCACCCTCGGCGTCCGGCCCGCCGGTCTCCTCCGGCCAGCCCGTCTGCGGGAACAGCGTCCGCGGATGCTCGTGCAGCGACACGGTCAGCACCCGCGGGTCGTCCCAGAACGCCGCCTGCACGCCGTCCCCGTGGTGCACGTCCACGTCCACGTACACCACCCGCTCGGCGCCCAGCTCCAGCAGCCGGGCCACCGCCAGCGCCGCATCGTTGTAGACGCAGAACCCGGACGCCGCCGCGGGCATCGCATGGTGCAGGCCGCCGGCGAAGTTCACCGCGTGGGCCACCTCGCCGTGCCACACCGCCTCGGCCGCCCCCACCGACTGCCCGGCGATCAGCGCCGACGCCTCGTGCATCCCGGCGAACGCCGGGTTGTCCTCGGTCCCGAGCCCGAACCGCTGGTCGGCACCGCCCCGCGGATCCTCCGACGCCCGCCGCACCGCCGCCACGTACTCGGCCCGGTGCACCAGCTCCAGCGTCGAGTCCCCGGCCGCCGGCGCCGCCACCGCCGGCAGCGCGCCGTCCAGCCCGAACGCCCTGACCAGGCTGCGGGTGAGCCCCAGCCGCACCGGGTCCATCGGATGCCCGGGGCCGAAGTCGTACTGCGTTACCTGCTCATCCCACATCAACTGTGCGCGGCCGCTCATGGCCGACACCGTACCCGGCGGGCCCCGCCGCGAAAGACCGCGCATACACCAGCGTGGCCCCCACCAGCACCATCGGCACCACCATCGCGCCCCGGTACGACCACGCGTCGCCCAGCGCCCCCACCAGCGGCGAACCGACGAGGAAACCCACGTAGTTGAAGATGTTCAGCCGCGCGATCGCCGAGTCCGACGCCTCCGGGAACAGCCGCCCGGCCGCCGCGAAGGTCTGCGGCACGATCACGCACAGGCCCAGCCCCAGCAGGGTGAACCCGAGCATCCCCACCCAGGCCCCCGGCGCAACGGCCACCACCGCGAAGCCGGCCATGGCCACCACGGTGCCCAGCCGCACCACCGGCACGGCCCCGAACCGCCGGACCCCGAAGTCGCCGACCGAACGCCCGATGAGCGTCGTGACCATGTACACCGCGTACGGCACCGTCGACAGCTGCTCGGAGCTGTGCAGGGTGTCCTGCAGGTACTTCGCGCTCCAGTTGGAGACCGTCGAGTCCCCGATGTACGCGAACGCCATCACCAGGCAGAGCGGCATCAGCAGCCGCATCACGACCTGCCGGCCCCCGGACGCCCCGGCCCCGTCCGCGTCCGCGGACGTCCCCTCACCGGAGGCCGGCACATCGGCCGCCGGCGCGTCGGGCGCCCGCACATCGGCGCCCGCCGGGTGCGCGACGTCCTGCGGCTGCGCGTCCCGGTACCAGCGGCTGGCCGTCAGTGTCAGGGGTATCAGCACCAGCACCGCCGGCCCGTACAAGGACAGCAGCGACACATGCCAGTGCGCCCCGGCCCAGGCCAGCGACGCCCCGACGATGCCGCCCAGGCTGTAGGAGGCGTGGAACCCGAGCATGATGCTCTGCCCGTACTCCCGCTGAAGGCTCACCCCGAGCATGTTCATCGACGCGTCCAGCCCGCCGACGCACACCCCGAACAGGGCCAGCGTCACGGCCGCCGTCCACATCCGGTCACCGGCCCCCAGCCCGGCCAGCACCAGGCCGACCACCGGCTGGACCCAGCGCAGCACGACACTCGGCCGGACCCGCTTCACCAACTGCTCGGTACCGACGCTCCCGACGCCGGCGAGGATCGGCACCGCCGCGAGGAACACCGGCAGCAGGCCGTCGCTGATCCCGTACCGGTCCTGGATCGCCGGGATCCGCGTGACGAGCATCGCGAACAGGGCACCCTGCGCGAAGAAACTGACCGCAAGGGCGGTGCGGCCGTGCCGCAGAGCCGATGGCCGGTTCACCGGCAGGGCGTCGTCCATAAGGGAGGAGAGTAGGCGCGAAACCTACGGATGAGTAGGGGTCAGCCGAACAGGAGATCCGGCAGCTCCGCCATGCTCCCGAACAGCGCGCTCGCACCCGCCAGCCGGTCGGCCGGCGTCATCGCGGTGAACCCCAGCACGGCCATCCCGGCCGCCCGCGCCGCCTGCACGCCCAGCGGGCTGTCCTCCACGACGACGCAGCGCTCCGGCGCCACCCCCAGGGTCGCCGCGGCATGCAGGAACAGATCAGGAGCCGGCTTGCCCCGGCCCACGTCCTGCGACGAGAAGATCCGCCGCTCGCCGAAGCGCGCGTACAGCCCGGTCGTCCGCAGCGCGACCCGGATCCGCTCGTGGCTCCCCGAGGAGGCGAGGCAGTACGGCACGCCGTCCGCGGCGAGCTTCTCCAGGACGACGTCGACGCCTTCGACCGGCTGCAGCTCCCGCTCGAAGGCGGCGAACACCCGCCCCTGGTACGTCGCGTCGAACTCGGCCGGCAGTTCCTGCCCGGACCGCTCGCGCACCACGTCGTGAACCCGGTGCAGGGCCGCGCCCATGTAGTCGCGCAACGAGTCCTCGTAGGTCGTCGGGTGCCCCAGCTCGGTGAGGTAGCCCGCGAGGATCGTGTTGGAGAGCGGCTCGCTGTCCACGAGGACGCCGTCGTTGTCGAAGATCACCAGGTCGTACTGCACGTATGTACGGTACAGGCCAGCTGAACGCAGAAAAGCGTCAGCCCCCGTGCTGGGCACGGGAGCTGACGCTTATTCAATATTTGTTCGGCGGTGTCCTACTCTCCCACAGGGTCCCCCCTGCAGTACCATCGGCGCTGAAAGGCTTAGCTTCCGGGTTCGGAATGT
>WRCZ01000006.1 GCA_009783685.1 Actinomycetes bacterium | reverse complement strand
TGTCCAGGTTGTGCGCGAAGTCCTCGAGTCCCGTCAGATCGACCGCGAGCCGATCGGCCTTCCCACCCACGTCTGCCTCCCCTGGGCCGTCCTCCCCGGACCTTCCCCCCGACCGTACCCAACGCCCGTCGCCGCGCCACCGGACCCGTACCGGATACGACGGCCGGGCCCGCCCCCACGGTTCCCGGGCCCGAACTCCCGCCTGCCGGCGTGCCCTTCCCCCACGGGGCTCAGCGCTCCAGCAGGCCGACCGTACCGCCGTCGGGCGGGGCCGCGGTGACGCGGACGGCGTGGGGAGGCAGACCGGCTTCGGTGTCGATGACGAAGCCCGCGGCGGTGAGCACGGCCGCGATCGCCGGGAGCATCGCCCGCTGGATCTCGCCGAAGCGCTGCATCGTGCCGGCGCCGACGTCGCGCGCGGCCACCGCGCGGTCCGCGGCGTTGGCCAGACTCGGGTGCGGGCGCCAGGTCACGACGACGCCCGGGTCGTCGTCGTCCAGCGCGTCGATCTCCACCCGCACCCCCTGGCTCACCAGCTGGTGCAGACCGGCGGCGACCGGCAGACCGGCCAGGGCCAGCTCGTCCTGCACCTGGGCCGCGAGCCGCCGCATCGCCACCAGCGTCCGGTCACTGGGACCGTTCATGGACAAGTCCTCGCTCTCCTCGTCACCAGCTCAGGGGGTTCCACCCACGAGCACGGGCGGCGCCACCGATGAGACCGACCAGCATGTCGTGGGCAGCTCCGGCGAATTCGTGGTCCTCAGCATAGGGAACGGTGTACGTGATCTTCGCGATGCCTTTGAGGCCGCCCTTCAGCGCGGGCAGGCAGATCTTGGAGCACGGGTATCTCTCGGTGTACAGCTCCGTGATCTTGTCCATGCTGATGCCCTTGGCCTTGAGCTGGTTGATGATGTCGATCTCCGCGTGCAGCTTGTTGCCCTTGCTGAACCCGATGACGATGTCGTCCAGCCCCTCCACGCGGGCCGCGGCGACGTTGCGTATGCCGGGGAAGAACTGCACGCCGTCCTTGAAGCGCGCCTCGAACGCCGCCTTCGCCAGGTCGGAGGACGCGTAGGCGATCTCCGAGATGCACGGGCCAAGGCCCAGGGGGTCCGACCACAGCGTCGGGTTGTGGACGTAGGCGTAGTTGTTGGGCGCGGGGGCCAGGCCCAGCGGATCCGGGCTGAGGTACCGCGCGGCCTCGGGATCGTAGTACCGGTAGTGGTTGTAGTGGAGTCCGGTCTCCGGGTCGGCGTACTGGCCGGGGAACCGTAACGGGCAGTGCGCTCCGCCCTCCGGCGGGGTGAGCGGTGCTCCCCAGACGGTCGCGCGGCCCTGCCGGTGAACCCGCCCGTCCTCGCCGATCAGATCGGTGGGGGTGCCGATCAGGTCGGTGACGATCGCATAGAAGCGCCGGTCGGTCTCCTCGTCGGCAGCGTCGCGCGGGGCGGTGCGCTCGGTCTGGGCCACTGGGGCATCGCCGTCAGGCGTCCAGTCCCACGTCGTGGTGGTGACCGTGTCGCCCACGGTCTGGCGCTGTTCGACGAGCTGCGTCTCGCACCACACGAAGTCGGTACGGTCCAGCGTCCGGCCGTCCGTGCCCAGCCGTTCCTTGGCGATCCGGCGGCCGAGTGCGTCGTACCGGTAGCGCCAGATCGCGCCGTCCGGAGTGGTGACCCCGATGAGGCGGTCCTCGGCGTCCCAGGTGTACGTCCACTCCTTGCTGCCGCCGGAGAGCAGCGAGCGGGTGCGGCGGACCAGTCGGCCCTGGGCGTCATAGGCGTACCGGGTGCGGCCAAGGCGGTGCGGCCGCATGCCGGCGTATTCGCTGCCGGGCTCGGGCCGTTCCCCTCCGGACTCCCCGGCGCCGCCCGAGGTGAGGTTGCCTGCGGCGTCGTACGTGTACCGCTGGGACCAGCCGTCGCCGTCCACCGCGGTGATGCGTCCCCCCGCGTCGGTGGTCAGCCGGCGGTCCGCCGACGCCTCGCCGACTGCTGCCAGGTAGCCGTCGGCACCGAACCGGTAGTCCCTGCGCCGTGCCGAGCCACCAGGAGAGTCGAGGAGCGTCTGCGCGACCAGACGTCCCGCGCCGTCCCACTCCTGGGACAGGAACGGGCGATCCCCGCTGCGGCGTTCGATCTCCCGGCCGGCTCCGTCGTAGCCGAACGAGACGGTCCCGCCCGTGCCCTGCAGGGCAACGGGACTGTTCGCCGGGTCGTACTCCCACCGGGACCGCGCTCCCGACGGCGTGACGCGGCCCACTCGGCGCCCGAGCGCGTCGTACTCGACGGTGACCGTGCGCCCGTTTCCGGTCTCGGCCACCACCCGTCCCGCGGCGTCACGCGTCAGGGCCAGTGCGCAGTCCTCATTGACGGCCTTCACCATGCGGCCCGCGGCATCGAAGCTGTAGGTGGTCAGTGACGTGCCCGCCCGCACCTCGACCGCGCGGCCCATCACGTCCCGCACGTAACGGGTGCTCTCCCCCGCGCCGTTGACCCGCTCGGTCAGCTGACCCGCGGCATCGTGGACGTAGCGGACGGACCGCCCGTCGAAGTCCGTCTCCCGGACGACCCGGCCCATGGCGTCGCGCTCGTACGTCCAGGTGAGTCCGAGGGGATTGGTGACCGACAGGAGCCGCCGTTCGGTGTCGTACGTGTACGCGTACCCGCTTCCGTCCGCACCGGTCCGCCCGCTGGTGGAGTCCATCCCGGAGACCCCGAACCGCGTGACCCGCCCGTCGGGGCCGCGGTGCTCGACGGTGTTCCCCTCGCCGTCGTACACCCACCGGTCGGTCGCGCCGCCGGGCAGCACCCGCTCTGCGAGCAGCCCCTCCACCGTCCAGACCATGGCGGTCGTCTCCCCTGCCGGGGAGGTCACGACCTGGACTCGCCCGAAGGAGTCCCGGCCGAGCCGCACCACGGCTCCCACCGCGTCGGTGAGCACGACGGGGATGCCCGCGGCGTCGTTCTCGATGCGCTGTTGCACGGTGCCGAGCGCGTCGGAAACCGAGACCAGCGAACCCCGCCCGTCCCGTTCGAACACGGTCGTCGCACCCGTCGGATCGGTGACGCTCCGCTGGTTGCCCTGCTCGTCGTAGGTGTACCGCCAGCGTCCGCCGTCCGGCTGTGTGACCGCGACCGGCAGGCGGGCGCCGCCGTACTCGACCGTGGCGATGCTGCCGTCGGGGTGGGTGATGGCGGTGGGGTTCCCATCGGCGTCATAGGTGTAACTCGTGGTGCGGCCGAGGGGGTCGGTGACGGAGAGGAGGTGGTCGTAGCGGTCCCAGGTGCGGTGGGTGGTGTGGCCGAGTGGGTCGGTCTCGGCGACGAGCGGGAAGTGGTCGTTGTAGGCGCAGGTGGTGGTGTGGCCGAGGGAGTTGACGGCTTCGGTGACGCGCGGGCTGTCACGGTAGGTGTAGGTGTACGCGAGGGTGCCGTCGGTGCCGTCGGTGCGGACGCAGCGTCCCTGGTCGTCGTAGTCGTAGGCGTACCAGTGGTCGTTGCGGTCCTGCCAACGGGTGATACGTCCGGCGTCGTCGTAGGTGAACCGCAGGGGAAGACCTGACGAGTTGGTGACCGTCGTCAGGTCACCGTCGCCGTATCCGTAGCCGAGGATGCGTGGGCGGTCGTCGGCGGAGGCCAGGTGCAGGGCGGTGATCCGGCCGTCCTCGGCGGTGACGGCGATCCGGTAACCGCCGCTGTGGGCGACCTCGGTGGGGACGCCGGTCTCGTCGTAGGTGATCGTGATCCGGTTGGTGTTGCGGTCGGTGATCGCCACCAGGGCCAGCGTGCCGTCGGGCTGCGGACGGAAGTGCAGCGTGTGCCCGGTCTCGGGCCGGGTGACGGTCATGGTGGCGCCGGCCAGGCCGTTCCAGACCAGCGGCCAGCGCGGGCCCTCCACCGGCAGCACCTCGATGCCGGGCTCGGGTATCGGGTAGTACAAGGTCATGCCGTCGGCGGTGGTGAACCGCACGCCCTGGTCGTCCAGCAGTAGCCGTTGATCCAGGGTGGAGGCCCACGAGCGGCCGAACCAGCGGCCGTCCCTGAAGCCTGAGCGGTGGTGGCGTTCCAGGACGAGCGGCAGCACCCCGGGCAGTTCCGCGTCGGTGGCGGACATGACCATCTCGCCGGTGGCCATGTCAATGGGGTCGCCGCAGGTGAACAGCGTCTTGATGTCCCGGCTCATCGACCGGATGAACCCGCCGCCCTTGCGAACCGCGTTCGCTATGCGTTCGAGAGCCTCACCGGACTTGATGAGGGTGGGCAGTTCGCGGGCCATCTTGAGCAGGCCGCCGGCGGTGGTCAGGCCCTTGAACATCGGTATGCAGTCCAGGGCCGCGAACAGCACGTCCCACAAGGAGGCTTTGCCTTGTAGGTACTTCATCACCGTGTCCGCCAGCACGATGACGGCGGCGGCCAGGACGAGCCAGGCGAGTGGTCCGCCGATGATCATGACGACGATGCCGAGGACCGCGACGATGATCTTGCAGGCGGCGACGATGTCGTCCCAGTGGTCGGCGACCCAGTCGACCGCCTTCTCCCACCAGTGCTTGTTGTGGATACCGGCGTCGGATGCCTCGTGCAGGGCGTGTTCGGCCTTGGAGGCGGCGGTGTCACGGATCCCGGCGGCCTGAGCGGCCAGCTCCTTGGCTGCGTCGAGACGCGACTGCGCGTCGTGGACTGCGGCGGAGGCGGTGCTGTGGGCGTTGCCGGCGTCGGTGGCGTTACGGGCGGCGTCACGCACGTCCTGCTCCGACGGCGGCGGCACCCCGGGCTTGGGATCCTGCTGGTACTCCTTGGACTTGTCCTGCGCCCGCTTCACCCACGCGTCGGCGTTGGTGAGTTGGCCCTTCGCGGTGTCCAAGTCCGCCCGAGCCTGGCGCCCCTGGGACAGGGCGCGGTCGGCGTCGGCCTGCGCGGTCTCCAACTGCGGCCAGTAATCGTCCAACGCACCCGACGCCAGACGGTACGACCGCTCCAGCTTGTCCAACTCGCCCGGCAGATCCCCGAACTGGGTCCGGTACTCGTCGCCCGACAGGCCCGCCCACTCCTGGATGACCGTGTCACCGTTCAGACCCCGCACCGACCGCAGCGCACTGGCCACATCATCCGCGAACGTCCCCAACTTGCGGGCGAGTTCCTTGACCTCGTACGGCTCCCCCGGCACCGGATCCCGATCCAGATCCAGCACATGCCAGTCCGTCGGCCTGCCCATCCCCCATCACCCCAGTGCGGTCGGTCACCCTGTCGGTCGCTCGCCTGTTCCTTGGGTTCTGTACCCAGGACGCGGCCGGCCGCCCACCGGGTTCCCGCCGGGGGGCGGGTCGGGGGCGGCCGGAGCGGGGCCGGGGTGACCGGTGAGGGTCGGAGGGCCGGGTCGTCAGAGGGCGGGGAGCAGCTCCACGCGGGCGGCCGGCGGGAAGCCGACGCGCTGGGCGAACTCGGCGATGCCGTTCAACTGGCCCGCGCCCAGGGAGAAGTCGAGCGTGGTGAAGTAGCGCTCCAGCAGCGCCTCGTCGAACGCCTCCCAGCGGGCGGCCTGTTCGGCGACCTTGGTGACCTCCTCCAGCGACAGGTCGCGGGAGGCGAGGAACGCGCGGTGCACCTCGCGGACGGCCTCCGGGTGCGCGGCGAGGTAGTCGCGCCGGGCGGCCCAGACCGCGAAGACGAACGGCAGCCCGGTCCAGTCCTTCCACATCTGGCCGAGGTCGTGGACCTCCAGGCCGAGCCGGGGCGCGTCGTGCAGCGAGGCCCGCAGCGCCGCGTCGCCGATGAGGACGGCGGCCCGCGCCTCCTGCATCATCAGCGAGAGGTCCGGCGGGCACCGGTAGTAGTCCGGCGCCACCCCGTACCGCTCGGTGAGCAGCAGTTCGGCCAGCCGCACGGAGGTGCGGCTGGTGGAGCCGAGGGCGACCCGCTCCCCGTCCAGCCGGTCCAGCGGGAGCTGGGAGACGATCACGCAGGACATCACCGGACCGTCGCAGCCGACCGCGATGTCGGGCAGGGCGACCAGCTCGTCGGCGTGCTTCAGATACTCCATGAGGGTGACCGGACCGATGTCCAGGTCGCCCTCGATCAGCCGGCTGCTGAGCTTCTCCGGGGTGTCCTTCGTCAGCTCCAGGTCGAGCAGTGCACCGGTTCTGGCCAGCCCCCAGTACAGGGGGACGCAGTTCAGGAACTGGATGTGGCCGACCCTGGGCCGGACCGGACCGCCGCGTTCGTCATGCACCGATGTGTCCATATCGCGGACGCTACTCCTGGTTCCCGCGGCCTCCTCGACGGGGGGCCCGGGCGCGTCGCAGGACCCGCGAAGAGGGATCTTGTCGCTCTTCCCGCGCCCAGACCCCGCATGCTAGGCTCGACGCAAGTTGCAGTTTGGTTTCCTTGCAGTACAAAGCCTGCGGAGCATGTGACCCGCAGGCTTTTGTAATTTTCAGACTCGCTTGGTGCAGGTTCTGGAGCAGGGCAACCCTTTGGGCCCAAGGAGGGCTTTATGGCTACCGGAACCGTGAAGTGGTTCAACGCTGAAAAGGGCTTCGGCTTCATCGCCCAGGACGGCGGCGGCCCGGATGTCTTCGTTCACTACTCCGCGATCAACGCGACCGGCTTCCGCTCCCTCGAGGAGAACCAGGCGGTCTCGTTCGACGTCACGCAGGGCCCGAAGGGTCCGCAGGCGGAGAACGTCACCCCGAACTAGTCACCGCTAGTCCGGGTCTCGGCGCGGATCGCGCCCAGAACCTGCAGTACCAAGGGGCCCCGCACTTGTGCGGGGCCCCTGCCTTGTGCGCCGTGGCCGGCGGGCCGGTCAGCGGCGGCGCCGGTACAGCTCCTCGATCTCCTCGGCGAAGTCCCGTGCGATGGCGGCCCGTTTGAGTTTCAGTGACGGCGTCAGATGGCCGGCCTCCTCCGTGAAGTCCACCGGCAGCACCGAGAACTGCCGGATCGACTCGGCCTGCGAGACGGTCGAGTTGGCGTCGTCCACCGCCTTCTGCAGCTCGGTCAGCAGCTCCGGGTCGGCGGCCAGCACGACCGGCCGCAGCCCCTCCTTGCGGTGCATCCGCTGCCAGTGCGCCAGCCCGTCCGGCTCCAGCGTGACGAGCGCGGCCACGAACGGCCGGTTGTCGCCGACCACCATGCACTGGGCGACCAGCGGGTGGGCCCGCAGCCGGTCCTCCAGCGGCGCGGGCGCGACGTTCTTGCCGCCCGCGGTGATCAGGATCTCCTTCTTGCGGCCGGTGATCGTCAGATACCCGTCCTCGTCCAGCTGCCCGATGTCCCCGGTGGGGAACCAGCCGCCGACCTGCGGCACGCCGCCGCTCCCGTCGTTCCAGTACCCGGTGAAGACCTGGCCGCCGCGCAGCAGCACCTCGCCGTCCTCGGCGATCCGCACGGCGGTGCCGGGCAGCGGCCAGCCGACCGTGCCGAGCCGGGGCCGCAGCGGCGGCGTGACGGTGGCCGCCGCGGTGGTCTCCGTCAGGCCGTAGCCCTCGAAGACCATCACGCCCGCGCCGGCGTAGAAGGCGGCCAGCCGCTTGCCCAGCGGTGACCCGCCGCAGATCGCGTACCGGACCTTGCCGCCCAGCGCGGCCCGGATGCGGCGGTAGACCAGCGGGTCGTACAGCGCGTGCGCCAGCCGCAGCCCCAGCGAGGGGCCGGGCCCGGTGCCGACCTGCCGGGCGACCACCGCCTCGCCGTACGCCTGGGCGATCCGGGCCGCCCGGTCGAACGACGAGGCCCGGCCCATCTTCTCGGCGGTGGCCCGGCCGGTGTTGTAGACCTTCTCCAGCACGTACGGGATGGCCAGCAGGAACGTCGGCCGGAAGCCGGCGAGGTCGGCCAGCAGGTCCTCGGTGGCGATGCTCGGCGCGTGGCCGAGCCGGACCCGGGCGCGCAGGCAGCCCACCGCGACCATCCGCCCGAAGACGTGGGACAGCGGCAGGAACAGCAGGGTGGACGCCGGCTCGGTGCTGACCGACTTGAACACCGGGTGGAGCAGCTCGATGGCGTTGTCGACCTCGGCGAAGAAGTTGCCGTGCGTCAGGACGCAGCCCTTGGGGCGGCCGGTGGTGCCCGAGGTGTAGATCAGCGTGGCGACGGTGTCCGGGCTCATCGCCTGGCGGCGCGCGGTGACCAGGGCGTCGGGCAGGTCGCGGCCCTCGGCGGTCAGCTGGCCGACGGCCCCGGCGTCGATCTGCCACAGGTGCCGCAGCCCGGGCAGGTCGCCGCGGCGGCCGCTGATCAGCCGGCTCTGCTCGACGTTCTCCACGGCGCAGGCGGCGGCGCCGGAGTCGGCGAGGATCCAGGCGGTCTGGGAGGCGGAGGAGGTCGGGTAGATCGGCACGGTGATCAGGCCGGCGGCCCAGCCGGCGAAGTCCAGCAGCGTCCAGGCGTAGCTGGTCCTGGCCATGATGGCCAGCCGGTCGCCGGGTTTGAGGCCGGCGGCGATCAGGCCCTTGGCGACCGCGGTGACCTCCTGGCAGAAGGCGGCGGCGGTCACGTCCCGCCAGGTGCCGGTCTCGTCCTTGCGGGACAGCAGCACCTCGGCCGCCGCCTCGGCCGCGTTGGTGTACGGGATGTCGGCGAGGCTGCCCTGCCGCGGCGCGGGCACGAGCGGCGGTACGGCCGCCTGGACGACCCGGCCGCCCTCCCGCACGGTCTGCGGATCGCCCGCGGCGGCGGCCTGCCCGGGAACGGTGGGGGTCTGACGTGACGTCATTGCTGCGGCTCCTGAGGGTTTTCCTGCCGGACGGGACGAGGTCAGGGGCGGGTGAGGACGGCGGTCACGCCCTGGCCGCCGGCGGCGCAGACGGAGATCAGGCCGCGCCCCGGCGCGTCCCGCTCGGCGAGCAGGCGGGCCAGGGTGCCGACGATCCTCGCCCCGGTCGCGGCGAACGGGTGCCCGGTGGCCAGCGAGGAGCCGGCCGTGTTCAGCCGATCACGGTCGATCGTGCCCAGCGGCCCCTCCAGGCCGAACCGCTGGACGCAGTACTCCTTGTCTTCCCACGCGGCGAGGGTGGCGAGCACCTGGGAGGCGAACGCCTCGTGGATCTCGTAGAGGTCGAAGTCCGCCAGGCCGAGCCCGGCCCGCGCCAGCATCCGCGGGACGGCGTAGGCCGGAGCCATCAGCAGGCCCTCCCGGCCGGACACGAAGTCGACGGCCGCGGTCTCGTACGCGGTGAGGTGGGCGAGCGGGGTCAGGCCGTGCTCGGCGGCCCACTCGTCGCTGGCCAGCAGCACGACCGCCGCGCCGTCGGTGAGCGGCGTGGAGTTGCCCGCGGTCATGGTGCCCTCGGGGCCGCCGTAGACCGGCCGCAGCCGGGCCAGCTTCTCGACGGTGGAGTCCGGCCGCAGGTTCTGGTCGCGGTCCAGGCCGCGGTACGGCGTGACAAGGGTGTCGAACAGGCCGCGGTCGTAGGCGGCGGCGAGCCGCTGGTGGCTGGCGGCGGCCAGCTCGTCCTGCGCCTGGCGGGCGATGCCCCACTCCTTCGCGGTGAGCGCCGCGTGCTCGCCCATGGACAGCCCGGTGCGCGGCTCGGCGTTGCGCGGGATGTCGGGGACGAGGTGGCGCGGGCGCAGGCCGGCGAGCGCGCGGGCGCGGCCGCCGAGCGAGCGGGCCCGGCGGGCGGCGAGCAGGGTGCGCCGCAGGTCGTCGTTGACGCCGAGCGGGGCGTCGCTGGTGGTGTCGGCGCCGCCGGCGATGCCGCTGTCGATGACGCCGAGCGCGATCTTGCTCGCCACCGCGAACACCGCCTGCAGACCGGTGCCGCATGCCTGCTGCACGTCGTAGGCGGGGGTGTCGGGGGCGAGCACCGAGCCGAGCACGGTCTCGCGCGCGAGGTTGAAGTCGCGGCTGTGCTTGAGCACCGCGCCGGCGGCGAACTCCCCGACCCGCTGCCCTTCGAGGCCGGTGCGCTCGGCGAGGCCGTTCAGCGCCGCGGTGAGCATGTCCTGGTTGGACGCGGTGGCGTACGGGCCGTCGGAGCGGGCGAAGGGGATGCGGTTGCCGGCGACGACGGCGACACGGCGGACGGTCTGCATGCGGTCTCCCGGGACTGCGCTGGCCGCTCTTGGCCTGAGCGGTGACTCACCAGTAGCCTTACCGCCGGTAAACTTACTCCAGAGTAAGGAGAAGGCCAATGGCCGATCGCTACCTTCGCTTCACCGGTACGGCCCCCGGCCGCTTCCTGACCCGGAGCCTCGGCCTGCCCCAGCCCACCCCGCTGCGCCGCTGGTCCGCCGCGCGCCCCGATCTCGACGGGCCGGTCCTGCGACTGACCGCCGGTGAGGACTCTCCTGCCCGCGAACCGGGCTCGTACGCGGGCATCGTCCTGGACGCCACCGGGATCGCCGATCCGGCCGGGCTGCGCGCGGTGCACACCACGCTGCACCCGCTGGTGCGCGGTCTCGCCGCCTGCGGCCGGGTGGTGGTGCTCGGCGCGCTGCCGGACCCGTCCGACCTCGGGCAGGCCGCCGCCCAGCAGGCCCTCGAAGGCATCGTCCGCTCGCTCGGCAAGGAGATCGGCCGGGGCAGGACCGTGCAGTTGCTGCGCCTGGCGCCCGGGGCGGCGGCCGACTCCACCCTGGACTTCCTGCTCTCCCCCAAGTCCGCGTACGTCAGCGGCCAGGTCATCGCGATCGGCCCGGCGCCCGAGGCGCCCCCGGCCGGCGAGGAGGCGCGGGCCGGCGCGGGCCGGCCGCGCACCGCGCTGGTCACCGGCGCCGCCCGCGGCATCGGCGAGGCCATCGCCGGGACCCTCGCCCGCGACGGGCTGCACGTGGTCTGCCTGGACGTGCCGCAGGCCGCCGCGCCGCTGGCCGAGGTCGCCGGCCGGCTCGGCGGCACCGCCCTGACGCTGGACATCACCGCGCCCGACGCCGGCGAGCGGATCGCGGCGGCCCTCCCCGACGGCCTCGACGTGCTGGTCCACAACGCCGGCATCACCCGGGACCGCAAGCTGGCCAACATGGACGGCGACCGCTGGGACGCGGTGGTCGACGTCAACCTCGGCAGCGTGCTGCGCACCACCGCGCACCTGCTGAAGGAGGGCACCGTCAACCCCGGCGGGCGGATCGTCGCCACCGCGTCGATCAGCGGCATCGCCGGCAACGCCGGGCAGACCAACTACGCCGCGTCCAAGGCCGGGATCATCGGCTTCGTCCGGGCGCTGGCCGGCGCGGACGAGGTGCGCGAGCGCGGCATCACCGTCAACGCGGTGGCGCCCGGGTTCATCGAGACGACGATGACGGCGGCGGTGCCGCTGTTCATCCGCGAGGCCGGGCGCCGGATGAACTCCCTGGGCCAGGGCGGCCTTCCGGTGGACGTGGCCGAGACGGTCGCCTGGTTCGCCGAGCCCGGCTCCGGAGGGGTCACCGGCCAGGTGGTCCGGGTGTGCGGCCAGTCGCTGCTGGGGGCGTGACGGCGATGGCCCTGCTGCTCACCCTCGCGCGCGGCGCGGTCACCGGCGTCGGCAAGCGGCCCTCGCCCCACGCCGGGCTGCCCGACGTACGGCTCTCCGAGACCGGCGTGCGGACCGACCCGGCGCGGGTCGCGGCCTACGCGCGGGTCTGCGGATTCCCCGCCCCCGAGGGCGGCGCGGACCTGCTGCCGCTCACCTACCCGCACATCCTCGGCTTCCCGCTGGCCGCGCGGATCATGGCCGCGCGCGGGTTCCCGCTGCCGCTGATGGGCCTGGTCCACACCTCCGTCGACATCGTGGCGCACGCCCCGCTGACCCTCGCCGACCGGCCCGAACTCGTCGTCCACGCCGAGGAGTTGCGCGCCCACCGGCGCGGCACGGAGGTGGTGATGGTGACCGAGGCCCGGCTCGGCGGGGAGGCGGTGTGGACCGACCGCAGCGCGTATCTGGCCCGGCACCGGGTCGACGAGGAGGCGGCGCCCGCGCCCGAGCCCGCCGCGCCCCCGGTGCCGCTCCCGGAGGTGGAGACCTGGCGGCTGCCCGCGGACCTGGGACGGCGGCACGCGCGGGTGTCGGGCGACTACAACCCGATCCACCTGCACCCGGTGACCGCCCGGCCGCTCGGCTTTCCGCGGGCCATCGTGCACGGCATGTGGACGGTCGCCCGCTGCGCGGCGGCGGCCCCGGGCGCGACCCGGATCACCGCGGACTTCCGCCGGCCGGTGCTGCTGCCCTCGACGGTGGAGTACTGCGCCGAAGGGCCGCGCTTCGAGGTCCGCTCCCGGGCCGGCCTGCACGTCACCGGACTCACCGCGAGCTGACGGCCCGATCCTGCGGCCGACCGCGCGGGGCACGGGCCCGCGCCGGCGTCAGGCGGCCCGTCAGCGCGGGGAGGGCTCCCAACGCCGGCCATGCATCAGGTCGGCCAGGCCCGACCAGGCGAAGTTCATCAGGGTCGCGGCGTTCTCCCGGCCGGAGTTCGCCGCGTCCCGGGCGGGGTTCGCCGCTCCCCAGCCGGCCAGCGACTCGGCCGCCCCGACCAGGGCGTGGGCCAGCGCGGCCACCTCGCGGTCGGCGAGGGCGGGGTCGCAGCCCGCGTCGGCGGACGCGGCGGCGATCAGCACGCGGACGAACTCCGCGATCTCCGCCCGCATCGCGGCGACCTCCTCGGCGAACGGCTCGCCGACGGTGCGCGCCTGGCTGTAGAGGATGGCCCAGCCGTCGGGGTGCGCGGCGGTGTGCTCGAAGAAGGCGAGCAGCCCGCTCCACAGCTGGTGGTCGGCCGCGGCGCCGGGCTCGACCGCGCTCCTGATGGCCGCCTTCAGGGCGTCCGCCTCGCGCCGGATGCAGGCGCTGAACAGCTCGTCCTTGGAGTTCAGGTAGAGGTACACCAGGGGCTTGCTGACGCCCGCGGCGACCGCGATCTCGTCCATGGAGGCCGCCCGGTACCCGCGCTTGGCGAACGTCGCGACCGCCGCGTCGAGCATCTGCTGCTCGCGTATGGCGCGCGGCACCCGCTGCTTGCCCTGTGTCCCCACCAGCCCACCTCTCCCCTCGCGTCCCCCGGGGGCCAGCCTAGGCGGAGATGGGGGCGGGGGTCAGGCCGCGGAGCGGCCGGACGCGGGCGCGGCGCCACCTGACGCGGGTCGGGCGGGTGCGCGGATCAGGCGGTGTGGGGCTCGCCCGCGGCGCGGGCGGCCTCGTCGGCCTCGTCCTCCTCGCCGGCGGCGGCGACCAGGTTCGCCCGGGTCCGCTCGACGCGCTCGGCGACCTGCTTGGCCGCCTGCTCGCGGACGCCGCGCAGCAGCACCCAGCTCAGCGGGGCCGAGACGACGAGGGCCAGCAGGCCCACCCACAGGTAGTTCGAGTCACCGAGCCCGGCCGGCAGGAGGCGCAGCCGGACCAGGCCCCAGATGACCCCGAAGCTGGCGACGATGAGGCCGAAGCGCAGTGCGGTGTAACGGAGCATGGATCCAGTGAAGCACGGCCCGGCCGCGGCTCCGCCCGCAGGGTCCGGGCGGCAGCGGGACAGGGTCCCGCACCTGGGCCGGAGTACCGGCCGGCGTACGGGCCGCGGTACGTCAGGGCCGCCCGGGCCACCCGGCCTCAGAGGGTGAGCATCATCGCGATGTCGTCGCGGTCGTCGCCCGGCGCGACCCGGATGGCGCCCGGTACCCGGCCGACCTCCTTGTAGCCGCAGCCGCCGTAGAACCGGTCGACGCCGGTGCCGCCGCGGCAGGTGAGGCGGATCGCCTCGATGCCGGGGAAGGTCCGCGCGGCCCGCTCGACGGCGTCCATCAGGGTGCGCCCGTAGCCGCTGCCCTGGTGGCGGGGGTGGACCATCACCGTGTACAGCCACATCCAGTGCCGCATCAGGCGGTGGTCGTTGTACGTCAGGAACGCGGTCGCCGCGATCCGGCCGTCCTCGTCGCGGCCGAGGAGCAGCCGACGGCGGCCCGACGCGACCTCGGCCAGCGAGCGGTCGAGGTCGGGACGGATGTCGTCCGCGGTCACGGGCGGCACGAAGCCGACGGCACCGCCCGCGTTGGACACGTCGGTCCACAGCGTGCTGATGCCGTCCCTGACCTCGTCGTCGATCTCGGGGTCCAGCTGGCACGTAAGGGTCATAGGGCAATAGTACTTATTACCCGAACCGCTCCAGGAGCCGGCCCCGCACCGGGGAACGCCGCGGAGGCTAGGCCCGCATCGGCTGCGGGGTCTCGCGCCGCGCGGCGTCCGGGCCCGGGTACTCGCGGATGATCTCGTAGCGGGTGTTGCGCTCCACCGGCCGGAAGCCCGCGTCGCGGATCAGGTCCAGGATGTCGTCGCGGGTCAGCTTGTTCGGGGTGCCGAACTGGTCCGCGTCGTGGGTGATCTTGTACTCCACGACCGAGCCGTCCATGTCGTCCGCGCCGTGGTTGAGGGCCAGTTGCGCGGTGGACAGGCCGTGCATGACCCAGAACACCTTCACGTGCGGCACGTTGTCGAACATCAGCCGGGACACCGCGAAGGTCTTCAGCGCCTCCGCGCCGCTGGCCATGGTGGTCCGCGCCTGCAGGGTGTTGCGGACCTTGCCGTCCTTCATGTCCACGAAGTCGTGCTGGTACCGCAGCGGGATGAAGACCTGGAACCCGCCGGTCTCGTCCTGGAGTTCGCGCAGCCGCATCACGTGGTCGACCCGGTGCCGGGGCTCCTCGATGTGGCCGTAGAGCATGGTCGCCGGGGTCTTCAGGCCCTTGGAGTGCGCCAGCCGGTGGATCCGCGACCAGTCCTCCCAGTGGGTGCGGTGGTCGACGATGTGCTGCCGGACCTCCCAGTCGAAGATCTCCGCGCCGCCGCCGGTCAGCGACTCCAGCCCGGCGTCGATGAGTTCGTCGAGGATGTCCGAGGCGGACAGGCCGGAGATCGTCTCGAAGTGGTGGATCTCGGTGGCCGTGAACGCCTTCAGCGACACCTGCGGCAGCGCCTCCTTGAGCGCCTTGAGCGACCGCGGGTAGTACCGCCACGGCAGCGTCGGGTGCAGGCCGTTGACGATGTGCAGCTCGGTGAGGTTGTCGCCCTCCATGGCCTTGGCCAGCCGGACGGCCTCCTCGATCCGCATCGTGTACGCGTCCTTCTCGCCCGGCTTGCGCTGGAACGAGCAGTAGGCGCACGACGCGGTGCACACGTTCGTCATGTTCAGGTGGCGGTTGACGTTGAAGTGGACGACGTCGCCGTTCTTCTGCGTACGCACGTGGTGGGCGAGGCCGCCCAGCCAGGCGAGGTCGTCCGACTCGTAGAGGGCGATGCCGTCCTCGCGGGTCAGCCGCTCCCCTGCGTAGACCTTCTCCTCGAGCTCACGCTTCAGCCCGGCGTCCATGTCTCTCCTCCTCCGCCGCGGTCGGTCGGCCCGACCGACCATACGCCTGCCGCCCGTCGCGGCCGGGCGCGCCCTACACCTCGTCGGGCAGTTCGCCGACCCGGTTCTCCCACTTGGTCGACAGCACGATGGTGGTCCGGGTCCTCGCCACACCCTGCGTGCCGGACAGCCGGCGGATGGTGTGCTCCAGCCCGTCGACGTCGCCGACCCTGACCTTGAGCATGTACGAGTCGTCGCCGGCGATGAACCAGCAGTCCTCGATCTCGCCCACGTCCCGCAGCCGCCGGGCCACCTCCTCGTGGTCGGCGGCGTCCGACAGTTGCAGTCCGACCAGCGCGGTGACCCCGAGGCCGAGGGCGGCGGGCGCCACGGTGGCCCGGTACCCGGTGATGACGCCGGCCTGTTCGAGGCGGTTGATGCGGTCGGTGACGCTGGGGCCCGACAGCCCGACCAGCCGGCCCAGCTCCGCATAGGACGCGCGGCCGTTCTCACGCAACGCCTGGATGAGCTGTCTGTCCACCGCGTCCATCGGTATGGACCCTCCCGTTCGTCCCGTGACTGCGCTGTCGAGACAAGAATCTAAGGCATAACCGGGTCTGTGCCCTGCGCATCTACTCCGCCGGTGCTCGTCCCGCCCGCGGACCGTCTGCTCCCCGGCCGCCGCCCGACGGCTCCCGCTCCCGCTCACGTCCGCTGCCCAGCGCACCCTCCCAGCGGCGGTACAGCTTGTGCGGGACGCCGGCCGCGTCCAGCACCCGCCCGGCGACGAAGTCCACCAGGTCCTGGATGTGCGCGGGACCGGAGTAGAAGGCCGGGGAGGCCGGCAGGACCACGGCCCCGGCGTCGTCCAGGGCGGTGAGGTGGCGCAGCGTCTGCCCGCTCAGCGGGGTCTCGCGGACGGCCACCACCAGCGGCCGGCGCTCCTTGAGGGTGACGCTCGCCGCGCGCTGCAGCAGGTCCTTGGACAGCCCCAGCGCGACCCCGGCCACGCACGCGGTGCTCGCCGGGACGATCAGCATGCCCTTGGCCGGGTACGACCCGGACGACGGTCCGGCTGCCAGATCGCCGGCCGCCCAGTGGCGGACCGCGGACAGGTCCTGGCCCGCGGGGAAGAAGTCGGGACTGCCGTCGGCGCCGCGGGCCAGCCACGCGGCCAGGTCCTGCTGCCAGTGGGCGTCCCGGAACGCGCTGCCGGTCTCGTCGAGCAGGGTCAGCCGGGCGGCCCGGCTGACCACCAGGTCGACGTCCTCGCCGGCCTGCAGCAGCCCGCGCAGCACGGCCGCCGCGTACGGCGTGCCGGACGCGCCGGACACCCCCACCACCCAGGGCCTGCGCTCGCCCTGCCGGCCGTGGCTTCCTCGTCTCACGCCGTCGAGCTTAGAGCGTGCGCCCGCGGCTCACCCGATCGAGGCCCCGCCGCGGGAACCGCGGCGGGCGCCGCGGCGTTAGTGACGGGTGGAGGGGAACCGTGCCGCTGGGCCGGAGGGGGATGCGGTGACGTACGGACAGGCAGCGGGACGACCCGCGCGACCACGGACGGGGTTGACGGACGTCGTGCTGGCACCGCTGCGCGCCGGCACCAGGGTCACCGCCGCCGCCGCGCTGATGGCCGGCTGGGTGGGGCTGCTGTGGGTGCTGGAGGCGGTCGACGTCATCTCCGGCCACCGGCTGGACACCTTCGGCATCACCCCGCGCAAGAGCAGCGAGCTGCTGGACATCGTGCCGGCCGCGTTCACCCATTTCGGCTTCGGCCATGTCGCCTCCAACAGCCTGCCGTTGCTGGTGCTCGGCTTCATCGCCGCGCTGCGCGGCATCGGCCGGTACCTGGCCGTGGCGTTCACCATCATCGTGATCAGCGGGCTCGGCGTGTGGCTGGTCGCGCCCGCGCACACCAACACCGCCGGCGCCTCGGGCCTGATCTTCGGCCTCTTCGGCTACCTGCTGATCCGCGGGTTCGTCGACCACCGGGCGCTGGACGTGGTGGTCGGCCTGATCGTCGGCGTGCTCTACGGCTCCATCCTGTGGGGGGTCCTGCCGAGCGCGACCGGGGTGTCGTGGCAGGGCCATCTGTTCGGTCTGGTCGGCGGCGTGGCCGCGGCCTTCCTCTTCCGCGAACGCAACACCATCAGCTCCGCCCGCTGAAACGCCTGTTGGGCGGGCGTCCGGCGCCCGTCGCGCAGCCCGTCGCGCAGCCCGTCGCCCGGCCCCTTCGGGCCCCTCGCCGAAGTCCCGGGCCCCGTCCCCGGGTTCGCCCGGCGGCCCGTTTCCGGAACCCGGCAACGAGGGGCTCGGCGAAGGGACAGGAAACCCCCGTGAGAGCACAGCTCGGACACAAGTACTCTTAGCCCAACGCAGTTCCGTAAAGATTTCTCAAAGCTTCCGAGGAGTTCGCCATCATCACCATGCGCAAGGGCCTGGCCGCCGCCGGAGTGGTGGCCCTGATATCCGTGGGCGCCAGCGCCTGCGGATCGGACACGACGACCCCGCAGGGCAAGGTCAACAGCGCCTTCGAGAAGCTGGGCAAGCAGAACACCCTGACGTTGGGTCTGGGCTTCGACGGCTCCGCCGACGACATCTACAACGCCCTCAAGGGCGAGGACGACTTCACGCGGGACAACGCCAAGCTGCTGTCCTCGCTGCACCTGTCCCTGTCGGTCAGCTCCCAGAAGTCCTTCGGCCTGTTCGGCACGTCCGACGGCAAGAGCGGCAAGGACAGCGCCGTCGCGTTCTCCCTGTCCAGCGACGACTCCAAGGACGGCCTCGCCGAGATCCGGTACATCGACCAGAAGGCCTACCTGCGGGTCGACCTCAAGGGCCTGGAGAAGCTGAGCCCGAGCAGCAAGAGCTCGCCGCTGGACCAGTTCCTGGCGCAGAGCGACCAGTTGCCGTCCTCGCTGGCCTCGGTGAAGGCCGCGCTGAACGGCCAGTGGGTGACCATCGACCCCAAGGCCTTCCAGCAGTTCGCCAAGAGCCTGGGCGGCGACTCCGCCTCCGGCTCCTCGGACTCGGCCGACTCGCCGCTGTCCGGCCTGACCGACGGCCCGAAGCTGGACGCCGCCACCCAGAAGCAGATCTGGGCCGCGCTGAAGAAGGCGCTGGGCACCAACGTCACGTACAAGGACCTCGGCAGCCGCGACGGCGCCGACCACGTCGAGATCACCGCGCCCGCGCGGCAGCTGGCGAGTGCCCTCTCGGACAGCCTGACGCCGGTGCTGAAGGGCGTCCCGGGCTACGACGCCAAGTCCCTGGACCCGGCCAAGGTGCCCGACAAGAAGCTGTCGGTGGACGTGGCCATCAAGGGCGGCTCGCTGTCCGCGATCACCTTCGACGTCGCGCAGCTCGACACCAAGGCCCAGGGCAAGCTGCCGCTGACCCTGACCCTGGACGGCAGCGCCGACTCCATCAGCGCCCCCAAGGACGCCCAGGTCCTCAACCCGCAGGACCTGGTGGCCCTGTTCATGTCCGGCATGCCCGGCTCCGAGGACGACAGCAGCGACTTCTGACGCCGCACGCACCGCACGGGCGCGGCCCCGGACCGGTTCGGTCCGGGGCCGCGCCCGTGCGCGCGAAGCCGCGCGCTAGCCGACGAGCCCGCGGTTGATCAGGTCGAAGAGCGCGAACACGAACAGCGTGATGCCGATCACGCCGTTCACCGTGAAGAACGCCCGGTTGAGCCGGGACAGGTCGTGCGGGGTGACGATCGTGTGCTCGTAGAGGAAGGCGCCGATCACGATCGCCAGGCCCACCCACCACCACGCGCCGGCGCCGGTCGCCGCGCCGTACCAGATCAGCAGGGCCGAGGTGACGGCGTGGCAGACGCGGGCGCCGTGCAGGGCGGCGGGGATGCCGAACCGGGCCGGCACCGACATCACGCCGTGCGCCCGGTCGGCCGCCACGTCCTGGCAGGCGAAGATCAGGTCGAACCCGCCGATCCACACGCCGACCGCCAGTCCCAGGATCACCGCGTCCCACGACCAGTTGCCGGTGACCGCCAGCCACGCGCCGATCGGGCCCATGGCCTGCGCCAGGCCCAGGATCGCGTGCGGGAAGTTGGTGAACCGCTTGCCGTACGGGTACACCACCATCGGCACCACGGCGATCGGCGCCAGCGCGAGGCACAGCGGGTTGAGCAGCGCGGCCGCGCCGAGGAAGACCACCACCGCGATCAGCGCGCCGGTCCACGCGGTGCGCACCGACAGCGCGCCGGTGACCAGTTCACGGGTCGCGGTGCGCGGGTTGCGGGCGTCGATCTCGCGGTCGATGATCCGGTTGGCCGCCATGGCGAACGTCCGCAGGCCCACCATCGCGCAGGTGACCAGCAGCAGTTCGGCCCAGTGCACGCTCGCGTCCTTGCGGAACATCGCGGTCAGCGCGGCGATGTACGCGAACGGCAGCGCGAACACCGAGTGCTCGATCATCACCAGCCGCAGGAAGGCCCTGACCTTGCCGTCGGGCCGGGGCTCCGAGTCGAACAGGTCCGGCGTCGTCGCGCTCACAGGCCGTACTCCTTCCAGCGTTCGGTCACCCGTTGGGCCGTCTCCGGGTCCGACAGGACCATCTCCGGCCAGCCGCCGTCCCGCGTGTAGCCCTCCTCGGGCAGCTTGCGCGTGGCGTCGATGCCCGCCTTGCCGCCCCAGAACTGCTGGTACGAGGCATGGTCGAGATGGTCCACCGGCCCTTCCACGACGGTCAGATCGCGGGCGTAGTCGGTGTTGCCCAGCGCCCGCCAGGCCACCTCGTGCAGATCGTGCACGTCGCAGTCCGAGTCCACCACCACGATCAGCTTGGTGAGCGACATCATGTGCGCCCCCCAGATCGCGTGCATCGTCTTCTGCGCGTGCTTGGGGTACTTCTTGTCGATCGAGACGATCGCACAGTTGTGGAAGCCGCCGGCCTCCGGCAGGTGGTAGTCCACGATGTCGGGCACGATGATCTTCAGCAGCGGCAGGAAGAAGCGCTCGGTCGCGCGGCCCAGCGGCCCGTCCTCGGTCGGCGGCCGGCCGACGACGATCGACTGGAACAGCGGCCGCTTGCGCATCGTCACGCAGTCCACGGTCAGCGCCGGGAACGGCTCCTGCGGGGTGTAGAAGCCGGTGTGGTCGCCGAACGGCCCCTCCGGCAGCATCGTCCCCGGCTCCAGCCAGCCCTCCAGCACCACCTCGGCCTGCGCCGGCACCTGCAGCGGCACCGTCTTGCAGTCGACCAGCTCCACCCGCTTGCCCTGCACGAAGCCCGCGAACAGGTACTCGTCGATGTCACCGGGCAGCGGCGCGGTCGAGGCGTAGGTGACGGCCGGCGGGCAGCCGAAGGCGATCGCGACCGGCAGCCGCTCCCCGCGCCGCTGGGCGACCTGGTAGTGGTTCCGGCTGTCCTTGTGGATCTGCCAGTGCATGCCGATGGTGCGGCGGTCGTGCCGCTGCAACCGGTACAGGCCCAGGTTGCGGACGCCCGACTCGGGGTCCTTGGTGTGGGTCAGGCCCAGGTTGAAGAACGAGCCGCCGTCCTGCGGCCAGGTGAACAGCGCGGGCAGCCGCTCCAGGTCCACGTCGTCGCCGGTGAGCACGACCTCCTGCACCGGCGCGTCCGAGGACTTCACCTTCTTCGGCGGGACGTGCACCATCCCGGCCAGCTTGCCGAACGCCTCGCGCACCCCGACGAAACCGTGCGGCAGCTCCGGCTTCAGCAGCCCGGCGATCTTGTCGCCGATGTCGGTGTAGGCGTTCAGGCCCAGCGCCTTGAGCAGCCGGCGGTCGGTGCCGTAGACGTTCATCGCCAGCGGTGCCACCGAGCCCCGGACGTTCTCGAAGAGCAGCGCGGGACCGCCGGCCTTGTTCACCCGGTCGGTGATCTCGCCGACCTCCAGGTACGGATCCACCTCGGCGGTGATCCGGCGCAGGTCGCCGTCCTTCTCCAGGGCCCGGAGGAACGAGCGGAGATCGTCGTAAGCCATGGGGCTCAGTCTTCCATTCCGTGCACAACGTACGCTTGGGGGTCATCGCGGGGTGGCCGGAGCCCCCGTGGCCTTTCCTGGGGGGATGCCGAGCCGTGTTGCGCTACCTGCCGTATCTCGTGCTGTTCGCGCTGTGGATCTATGCCTTCGTGGACTGCCTCGGCACGCCCGAGCGGGACGTGCGCGGGATGCCCAAGGTGGTCTGGGTGCTCATCATCCTGTTCTTCGGCACCGTGCTGATCGGCCCGCTGGCCTGGCTGCTGATCGGCCGCCGCCGTGGCCGCCGGGTCGCCGCCGGAGGCGCCACGCCGTCCGAATGGCACCGCGGGTACCGGCCCGACTCCGGTGCCGTCCGGTACTCGCCCGAGGGGCAGCAGCTGCCGGAGCCGCCGGCCGCCGACTGGATACCCCCGGACGACAATCCGGAGTTCCTCCGCTCGCTGAGCGAACTCAACCGGCAGAACCGGCGGAACGGCCCGGACGCCGACGGCCGGCCGCAGGCCGAGGGCGAGTGACCCCCGGCCGCGACGGCGGCCGCACGGCTCAGACGCCGGCGTAGGAGTGCTTGCCGGTGACGAAGATGTTCACGCCGTAGTAGTTGAACAGGAAGCACGCGAAGGCGGCCAGCGCCAGGTACGCGGCCTTGCGGCCCTTCCAGCCGGCGGTCGCGCGGGCGTGCAGGTAGCCGGCGTACGCGACCCAGGTGATGAACGACCAGGTCTCCTTGGGGTCCCACTCCCAGTAGTGGCCCCACGCCGCCTGCGCCCAGATCGCGCCCGCGATGATGGTGAACGTCCACAGCGGGAAGACCAGCGCGTTCATCCGGTACGCGAACTTGTCCAGGGTCGCCGCGGACGGCAGCCGCCGCATGATGTCGCCCCAACGCCCGTCCTGGGCGCGCCCGGCGGTCAGCGCCACCTCGAAGTGGTCCCGGAACAGGTAGAGCAGGCTGCCGACGGCCGCCAGGTAGAACACCGCGCCGGAGATGATCGCGCAGGACACGTGGATCCACAGCCAGTACGAGTGCAGCGCCGGCACCAGCTGGTCGCTGGAGGTGTAGAGCACCGACAGGGCCAGGCCCAGGTCGAGCAGCACGGTGGTGGTGAGGAACAGCCCGATCCAGCGGACGTCCTTCTTCAACGCCAGCAGCACCAGGTACGCGCCGACCGCGACCATGCCGAACGTGGTGGAGAACTCGTACATGTTGCCCCACGGCGCGCGCTGCACGGACGCGGCGCGGAACGCCACGCCGCCGAAGTGCAGCAGCCAGGCCAGGACGGTGAAGGAGACCGCGATCCTGCCGTACAGGTCGCCCTTCTCCGAGCCGCCCGCGGCGCCGGGGCCGTCCGCGATGCCGCGGTCGCTGGCCGAGGCGCGGGTGACGACCTTGGGCCGCTCCAGGGTGGTGGTGCCGCCGCGCGCGGTGACCTTGACGGTCACCCCGGGGGCGGCGCTCTTCTGCTCGGCCTCGCCGGTCAGCGCGGCGGACTGCACCGCGACCCGGCTGCGGGCGCCGAACACCCACTCGGCCAGGTGCGCGAGGAAGGCGAGCGCGTAGACGAACATCGCCGAGCGGATGAGGTAGTTGCTGTAGTTGGCGAAGTTCTCGTTGACCGCGGCAGCGATGTTCACGCGCGGGCTCCTTCGTCTGCGGTCTGAGGGGCGGGGTTGCCGGGTGGCTGGTCGGGATCCGGGCCGTCGTCGTCCGGGGCCTCGTCCGGGTCCGGTCTCGCTGGTGCGTCCGGCTGGAGTTGCAGGGCGACGTCGCCGATCTCGTCGGCGATCCTGGCGGACTCGCTGCGGCCGAGGCCGCCCATCTCCACCAGCGTGGTGCCGTCCTGCGACGGCAGCGCGCGCACCCAGATCCGGCGGCGCTGGATGAACAGCGAGCCCATCAGGCCGAGGATCGCGGCGGCGCCGCTGACCAGGGCGGCCTCGTTGCCCGCCTGGTGGGAGATGGTGAAGCTGGCCCAGGTCTTGACCCCGTCGAACCGCAGCGAGCCGCGGCCGTCGGGCAGCGTCAGGGTGTCGCCGGGCTTGAGGGCCTTGCTCACCAGCTCGCCGTTGTCGTCCTTGAGCTGCGTCATGTGGGTGGTGTCGAGCTGGTACACGTTCTGCGGCAGCCCGGCGTCCATCCCCAGGTCGCCGTGGTAGGCGTTGAGGATCAGCGCGGGGTAGTCCAGGGCCGGGAAGGACGAGTGCGGGCCCTGCACGTTGTCGAGCGCGAAGGTCGGGGTGAAGATCCCGCGGAACGCCAGCTCGTCCGGCTTGCCGTCCTTGCCGAGCGCGTCCGGGACCTTGACCACACCGATCGCGGTGCCGAGGTTGTCCTGCGGCAGGAACGGCACCGCGCCCTGGTAGGCGATGTTGCCCTTGGCGTCCTTGACGGTGACCACCGGCGCGTAGCCGTGCGAGATCAGGTAGACCTGCTCGCCGCCGATGCTCAGCGGGTGGTTGACCGAGATCGTGCCCTTGACCGGCTTGCCGTCCGCGCCGTTCCAGTAGTGGATGTTGGCCTGGAACTTCCGGCCCGAGCCGCGCTCGGGCCCGGTCCTGGCATAAGTGGCGTCGAAGCTGTCGAGCGTGAAGCCGAACGGCTTGAGGTCGCTCTTGCCGTACAGCGTGCCGCCGCTGAAGTCGTCGTACTGCGTCAGGTTGTTGGTGAAGCCGTCGCCCTCGACGATCAGCTTGCCGCCCTGGGCCGCCTCCAGTGAGGTGGCCGCGAAGCCGATCAGCAGCCCGAACAGCGCCACGTGGAACAGCAGGTTGCCGGCCTCGCGCAGGTAGCCCTTCTCCGCGGCCACCGAGCCGCCGGTGACGCTGGTGCGGAACCGGCGCCCGCGCAGCGCGCGTTCGGCGGCCGCGGTGACCTGCTCGGGCGTGGCGTCGGTGTGCCAGGTGCTGTAGGCGGGCAGCCGGGTCAGGTTGCGGGGCGCGGCCGGCGGCTTGGACCGCAGCTGCCCGACGAACTGCCAGGTGCGCGGGACGATGCAGCCGGCCAGCGAGACGAACAGCAGGATGTAGATCGCCGAGAACCACGGCGAGCTGTACACGTGGAACATCCCCAGCCGCTCGTAGAGCGGGCTGATGGTGGGGTGCGCCTTCTTGAACGCGTCGACCTTCAGCTGGTCGGAGTGCTGCGGGATCAGCGAGCCGGGGATCGCGGCCAGCGAGAGCAGGAAGAGCAGGATCAGCGCGACCCGCATCGAGGTGAGCTGCCGCCACATCCAGCGCGCCCAGCCGATCACGCCGAGTCCCGGCGCCTGCGCCAGGGTGTCGGCGGGCTGGGTGCTGAGCTGGGCGCCGGCCGCGCCGAGTTCCTCGCTGTCGGACTTCCCGGCGGTACCGGTGTCCTCGGGGTCCTGCGGGGTCTCCTCCGCCGCGGGGGTCTCCGCTGCGTCGCCGCCGTTCTTCTGCGTGATGCTCATGGGTTCAGACCCCTGGGGTGAAGCTGCTCGACCAGATCTGCATCTGGTAGGTGATGTGGTCCCACACGCCGGTCACCAGCAGGACGCCGACGGCGACGAGCATCCCGCCGCCGAGCCGCATGACCCACTTGTAGTGGCGTTTGACCCACGCGAACGCGCCGAGCGTACGGCGGAAGGCGACCGCCGCGACGATGAACGGCACGCCCAGACCAAGACAGTAGAACACCATCAGCAGGGCGCCGCGGCCCGCGCTGGCGTCCTGGAAGGCGAGGGTGTTGACGGCGCCGAGGGTGGGGCCGATGCACGGCGTCCAGCCCAGGCCGAAGAGCACGCCGAGCACCGGCGCGCCGGCCAGGCCGACGGCCGGCCGGGTGTGGAAGCGGAACTCCCGCTGGGTGATGCCGCCGACGAACCCCATGAAGGCCAGGCCCAGCACGATGGTGAGCGCGCCGAAGACCTTGGTGAGGACCTCCCGGTGGGCCTGGAGGGTCACGCCGAAGTTGCCGAACAGCGCGCCGCCGGAGACGAACACGGCACTGAAGCCGAGGACGAACAGCGAGGCGCCGGCGACCATCCGGCCCCGCCGGGCCTCGCCGAGGTCCGTGCCGGTGACGCCCGTCACGTACGACAGGTAGCCGGGCACCAGCGGCAGCACGCACGGTGAGAAGAAGGAGACGAGCCCGGCGAACATCGCGACCGGTATCGCGGCCAGCAGCGCTCCGGTGAGCACCGTCTGGCTGGGGTCGGCCGCGAGGACGGTCAGCGTGCTGCCGGCCACGTCACTTCTCCGCGACGATCGGGTCGATCAGCTGGTGCAGCTCCGCGGTGCTCAGCGCCTTGAGCACCCGCGCGGCGACCCGCCCCTGCCGGTCGACCACCAGCGTGGAGGGGATGGCCTGCGGGTTGAGGGTGCCCTTGGGGAACTGCAGGATCAGCTTCCCGTAGGGGTCGTAGAAGCTCGGGTACGTGATGCCGAACCGCTTGTCGAAGCTGGCCGCGTTGGCCGCGTCGGTGTCGCGGGTGTTGATGCCGAGGAACTGCACGCCCTTGGCCGCGTCGGCCTTGGCGACCTCGGCCAGGTTGGGGGCCTCGGCCCGGCAGGGGGCGCACCACGAGCCCCACACGTTGATCACCACGACCTTGCCCTTGTAGGCGGCCAGGCTCGCGGTGCCGCCGTCCACGGTCTTGCCGCTGAGCGCGGGCGCGTCCTTGCGGTCGGCGGGCTTCACGGTGATGATCTCGCCGTTGCCGCCGACGAAGTTGGCGCCGTCCTTGGACGTCGAGGACGAACTGGACGAGCAGGCGGCAGCGGACAGCACAAGTGCGGCAGTGGCGGCCAGGGCCGCGGCACCGCGGGCGGCGCGGCGCCGGGGGGCGCGCGTAGGACTCATGTGAAAAGTTTCGCATGGCCCTTGTGGCGATCTGTCGCACCCCCGACGCCGACACCAAAAGCGGCAATTGCCCCAAGTAAGGATCAGGTGCGGTCAGGTGGCGGACGTCACGCTGTCCTTGGCGGCGCCCTGGGGAGCGGTCGCCGAGGCGGACAGGAACGCGCCCCAGCCGCCGGCCGGCTTCTCGCCGACATCCAGCGTACGCAGCCGCGCCAGCACCTGCGGGTCCTGGGCGTCCAGCCAGTCCACGAACTGCCGGAAGGACACCAGCCGCACGTCCTTGCTGGTCTCGGCGACCGAGGCGATGTGCTTGAAGGCCTCCTCGACGGCGTCCATGTAGATGCCGCCGTTCCACTGCTCGAAGTGGTTGCCGATGTACATCGGCGCCCGGTTGGTCTCGTAGGCGCGCTGGAAACCGGCGATGTAGGAGGCGGTGGCCTGCGAGCGCCAGCCCGGGTAGTTGCGCGGGTCGGACTTGGTGGCCGCGTGGGACTGGTTGGCCAGCATGTTGTAGTCCATCGACAGCACTTCGAACTTGTGCCCGGGGAAGGGGATGGCCTGCAGCGGGAAGTTCCAGACGCCCTGCATCTTGTCCGGCCAGACCTGGATGCCGCCGGGGTTGCTGGTGTCGTAGCGCCAGCCGAGCGCGGCGGCGGTGGGGATCAGGTTGCTCTGGCCGAGCAGGCAGGGGGTGCGGCTGCCGGTCAGTTCGCTCGCGTAGTCGAAGGGCAGCGGCTCGTCGTCGTGCCAGCCGGTGTTGGTCTTCCACTGCGTGACGAACGACACGGCCTGGTCGATCTCGCTCTGCCAGTCGGCCGGGGTCCAGCGGCCGACGCTGGCGCGGCCGGAGCAGAAGTGGCCGTTGAAGTGGGTGGCCATCTCGTGGCCCTCGCGCCACGCGTTGCGCAGGTTGTCGAGGGTCATCTTGATGTGGTCGTCCGCGAGGTAGCCGATGTCCGAGGCGCCGAGCGGGCTGTTCGGCGGGTCGTACATCATCTTCTTGTCCTCGGGCAGCAGGTACAGCCCGGAGAGGTTGAAGGTCATCGAGGCGCCGTAGTCGGCGGCGAGCTTGCGGAAGCGCGGGAAGAGGCCGTTGCCGACCTCGCCGGCGCCGTCCCAGGAGAAGATCACGAACTGCGGGGGCGTCTGCCCCGGCTCCAGCCGGTCGACGGTGGGCTGGTTCGGCTGCGGTCCGGTGTGCGCGGTGGAGCCGTCCCCGATCAGGGTCACGGCCTGGTCCGGAACGTGCGCGCCGCTCGCACCGGACTTCTCGCCGGTCTTCCGGGCGGGTGGCGGAGCGGCCGCCTTGCCCGGCTTCTGGTCGCCGCACCCCGCCACGGCGAGCCCCGCGGCGGCTCCGGCGGTCGTGGTCAGCAGTGCCCTTCGGCTCATGAGGCTCATGTGCGGTTCCCCGTTCTCGGCGTCCCGGCCCTACGTGGTCAAGGTGGGCTGTCCTGGGAGACGGCTGAAGAGTGGTCACCCACCATGACGTTCACAGGTTCCTCATGGTTACGTCCAATATGACAATCCGAAGGACTGCCTCCCCTGGACGGACCATCCGTATCACCGGTTCGCCGTCCGCGTTCCGCCGGCCGGGCGAAAGCGCGGGCCACGGCATGACCGCCCGCGGCAGCGGAAGAACGGGCGCGTGAACGCGGCCCGCAGGGGCCCGACGACGCGGACCCGAACAGCTCCGGCACGGGCTCCGAGCGGCCCTGCACCGGTGAGGGACGGCACGGGCGGCGCCGGCACATGACGGCGCGGCCGCACCGAGCGGCGACCGCCGCTCCCCGCCCCCACACCAGCCTGGGCACTTCTCCGCGCACCGGCAAGCCGAAGGGGGCGTCCCGGGGGACGCCCCCTTCCGAAAGTACCGCCGGACCCCGGCGCCGCCGTGGTGCCCGGCCGGGAGCGGCGCGCGCCGCCTAGGCTCCGTACGCCTTGCCCGCGCCCTTCACCGGCTTGGCGCCCGCGCGCAGATGCGCCGGCACCAGGTCGATCGCCGGCTCGCTGTAGCCGACCGACACGATCTCGTCGCCCCGGAACGTGAACGTCGTCAGGCTGGCCAGGGTGCACTGCCGCTTGCGCGGGTCGTGCCACAGCCGGCGGTGCTCGGCGAAGGACCGCATGATCCAGATCGGCAGCTGGTGGCTGACGCACACCGCCTCGTGCCCGCGGGCCGCGTCACGGGCCGCGCCGAGCGCCGCCGTCATCCGCACGACCTGCTCCGCGTACGGCTCGCCCCAGCTGGGCCGGAAGGGGTTCGTCAGGTACTTCCAGTTGGCCGGCCTGCGCAGCGCGCCGTCGCCGACGCCGAAGGTCTTGCCCGCGAACTTGTTCTCCGCCTCGATCAGCCGCTCGTCGGTGGCGATCGGCAGCCCGTGCGCGGCCGCGATCGGCGTCGCCGTCTCCTGGGCGCGCTCCAGCGGCGACGCGACGACGTACCGGATGTCGCGGTCGGCCAGGTGCTCGGCGACCCGGTCGGCCATCTTCCGGCCCAGCTCGGACAGGTGGTAGCCGGGCGCGCGGCCGTAGAGCACGCCGCCGGGGTTGTGCACCTCGCCGTGCCGCATCAGGTGGACGACGGTCAGCTCGCCGTCGGGGCGGGCGCCGTCGCCCGCGGCGCCGGTGGGCTCGGTGGTGCTGCTCATGCGTGGGCCTCCGCTGCGGCACGTGCGGCGGCGGGCAGCGCGGCGGCGATCCGCTCCACGGCCCGCTCGTCGTGTGCGGTCGACACGAACCAGGACTCGAACGCCGACGGGGGCAGGTACACGCCCTGCGCCAGCATCGAGTGGAAGAAGGCGGTGAAGCGGAACGCCTCCTGCTGCTTGGCGTCCTCGAAGTCGCGGACCTCCCGGTCCGTGAAGAAGACGGAGAACATGTTGCCCGCGGTCTGGACCCGGTGGGCGACGCCCTCCTTGGCCAGCGCCTGCGTCACCAGGCCCTGGATCTCCCGTGACACCGCGTCCACCGCGGCGTACGCGGCGTCGTCCAGCAGCCGCAGCTGGGCCAGGCCCGCGGCGGTCGCGACCGGGTTCCCCGACAGGGTGCCGGCCTGGTAGACCGGGCCGACCGGGGCCAGCTGCGCCATCACGTCGGCGCGGCCGCCGAAGGCCGCGGCCGGGAAGCCGCCGCCCATGACCTTGCCGAAGGTCATCAGGTCGGGCCGGACGCCGTCCAGGCCGTACCAGCCGGCCGGGCTGACCCGGAAGCCGGTCATCACCTCGTCGGAGACGTACAGCGCCCCGTCGTCGGCGCACAGCTGCTTCAGCGCGGCATTGAAGCCGTCGCGCGGCGGGACCACGCCCATGTTGCCCGGCGACGCCTCGGTGATCACGCAGGCGATCTCCCCGGGGTGCGCCGCGAACGCCCGGCGGACCGCCTCGATGTCGTTGTAGGGCAGCACGAGGGTGTCGCCGGCCTGGGCGCCCGTCACCCCGGGGGTGTCCGGCAACCCGAACGTGGCGACGCCGGATCCGGCGGCGACCAGGAGCGCGTCCACGTGGCCGTGGTAGCAGCCGGCGAACTTCACCACCTTGGTCCGGCCGGTGAAGCCGCGCGCGAGCCGGATCGCGGACATCGTCGCCTCGGTGCCCGAGGACACCAGCCGCACCTGGTCGAGCGGCGCGACGCGGGCCACCATCGCCTCGGCCAGCGCCACCTCGCCCTCACCGGGCGTGCCGAAGGACGTGCCGCGGGCCACCGCCGCCTGCACGGCGGCGATCACCTCGGGATGGGCGTGGCCGAGGATCATCGGGCCCCACGAGCACACGAGGTCGACGTACTCCCGGCCGTCGGCGTCGGTGAGGTACGCACCGGCACCGGACACCATGAAACGGGGCGTACCGCCCACGGCACGGAACGCCCGCACCGGAGAGTTCACGCCTCCTGGCGTCACGGCCGCCGCGCGGTCGAAGAGTTCCTGGGACACTGGTGCTTCGTACGGATAGCTCAGGGGATTGCTCACGCGGACATGCTCTCAAATGCCTGGCGTTGCGCCGTAACGTCTCAACCGTGCATCTGAGACGATGATCGGGTTGCATGGTTGGGTCAGCAGATGGTCGGGTAGTGGAATGCAACAGCGCGGTGGCGGACGGGGCGAGGGACCGGGCGACCGCGACCCCGAGCATCCGCGTCCCACGGGCAGGCGCCGCCGCGCCCCGCAGGACCGGCCCGCGCCGAAGGACCGCAGCACCGAGGACCGCGACCACGAGCACCACGAGCACCAGCACACGCAGCGCGAACCGCGCTCGCAGACAGGCCGATCGACCGCAGGACCGACCGCAGAAGGCAGGAGCAGGGGTGGCCGAGTGGGGGTGACCTACAAGTACTTCGGCGCGCCCGACGGTGCCACTGCGGCACGCGTCCCGATCTCCATGCGTCCCGAGGAACTCGGTGGCGACGAACTCGGCCAGGGCATGTACACCAAGGTCAAGCCGGAGACCATGGCGGCGATGGTGCTCACCGGCATCGAGGGCATAGCACCGTCCAAGGTGCCCCCGCTCGAACTCGTGGTGCTCCACCCCGACTACGCCGTCGTCCGGCTGCCCGCCTCGGTGGTGGAGCCGCTGCGCAAGGCCGACGAGGAGTCGCTCGGCGCGGCCGCCTTCATCTGGTCCACGGTCCCTGACCGGCGCGGACCGCGCGACGCGTTCGTCATCTACCAGATGCTCCACGAATGGCAGGATTTCGCCCGCCGTTGCGAGGAGTCCGGCCACCAGCTCTACTGCCTGGTCTGGCCGTAGCCCCACGGCCGGCGGCCCGCACCCACCCGTCCGCACCTGCCACGTCCGGCCCGCCCCCACCCGCCACGTCCGACAGGTCCGGATCCTCCGGTTTTCCGTGTGGCGGATCACCGCAACGGCACGCACACGCGCCAGAGTTGACCGTCTCCGGGAAATGCCCTCGGCGCGATTAGCGGAAAGC
>WRCZ01000005.1 GCA_009783685.1 Actinomycetes bacterium | reverse complement strand
GGGACGACCGGGGGCTGAGGCGTCCGGTGGGTGCCCGTCCCCCGGCTCAGCGCGGCGCGGGGACGGGAGGGGCGGGCGCGGGAGCGGTGGTGGGCGTCCTGCGCCAGGGCAGCCGGCGGGTGCGGCCCGCGGTGCGGCGCCCGAGGAGGCGGTCGGTCCACAGCGCGCACAGCGTGCCGCCGACCAGCCCGGCCAGCGCCACGCCCGCCAGCGCCCGGCTCTTGGTGCCGGTCACCTGAACGGCGTTGGGCGGCACCAGCAGGTCGACGCTCATCCGCGAGGCGGCGGCGATGTGCTGGGCGTCCTGCAGCACGTCCACCTGCCGGGTGTAGGCGGCGATGATCGTCCGCACCGTGGCGTCGGCGCGTGCGGGGTCCGGCTCGTCGGCCTGGACCTGGAGCGAGGGGATCAGGTAGGCCGGGGTCACGCTGGTGCCGCTGTTGCGGGGCAGCAGCCGGTAGGCGCCGGTCACGCCCGCGGCCCGCAACTGCGCGGCGCCGGACGGCGACTGCAGCTGCTCGACGACCGCGTGCGAGACGACGGCGAGCGGCGGCTGCAGGTTCGCGAACTGGTTGGGCTGGTTGTCGGTGACCGGCGGCTTGAGCACGACCACCGCCGAACTCCGGTACGTCAGCGGGGGTTTCAGCTCGTGGTAGGCGCCGACAGCGGTCAGTGCGAGGGCCAGCAGCAGGACGTACCAGCGGCGCACCAGCGCGCGGACCACTTCTTCCGGGGACACTCCGCCTCCTCCTGCCGGCTCCGATACTGGCAGCCCGCGCGGCGCCCCGCCACCGGATCGGGCACCCCGGTCGGAAACACCGGAAACCGCCGCAACGCACCCCCGCGGAGGGACGCGTGACCCTGGGTGAGATCCTCGGCGTGCTGGGCCGCCGCTGGTACGTGATGCTGCCGCTGCTGCTGGCCGGACTGCTGGCGGGCGGGTACCTGTACGCGGCGGTCCCGGTCTCGTACCAGTCGCAGAGTTCGGTGTCGCTGCTGGACTCGCGGGCCGCGGCCAAGCCCGCTCCGGCGTACGGCAACCCCATCGCCAACGCCGGCGGTTCCCTGGTCGTCACCGCCGACGTGCTGATCAGGACGCTGCAGTCCAGCGACGCCGCGAAGGCTCTGCACGACCTGGGCGTCACCGACCGCTACACCGTCGGGTTCGCGCCGAACGCCTCGGGCCCGCTGCTGTCGCTCGCCGTCACCGGTACCGAGCGCGCGAAGGTGCTCAACGAGACGACGACGCTCACCTCCTTCGCCGGCGAGCAACTGCGGGCCCTCCAGGCCTCGGACAAGATCGCTCCGCAGTACTACGTCAGCGCCACGCCGATCGTGCTGCCGCAGCAGCCGGTCACCAGACTCAAGAGCCGCTACCAGCTCGTCGCGGCCGTGGTGATCGCCGGCACCGCGGGCGGCTTCTTCCTGTCCTTCGCGGCCGAGAGCGCCGCGCTGGCCCGGCGCCGCCATAAGGGCCTTCCGCAGGGCTGCCCGGCACGGCACGGCCGGACGCGGCACGGCCGGACGCGGCACGGCCGGACGCGGCACGGCCGGACGCGGCGGACCCGCGGGCCGCGGCGCCCCGGCCTGCTGCGGCGGCCGCTGGACTCCACCACGTGGCTGACCGGGTACATGGCGCTGGCGTTCTTCATCCCCTCCAACCTCGACCTTCCCGCGCTGGGCGGGGTGGGCACCCCGGCGAACGTCTTCGCCCTGACCGGGCTGCTCTGGTACGTCGCGTCCTGGCTGACCGGCCGGGTCACGCCGGCACCCGGCACCCGCGGGCCGCGGCTGGTGATGTGCCTGCTGGCGGCGGCGGTGCTGATGGCCTACATCGCCGACGGCGCGCGCTCCGCCTCGCACGAGGAGGTGCTGGCCGCCGACCGCGGCCTGATCGGGCTGCTGGTGTGGGTGTCCCTGGTGGTGCTGACCACCGCCGGGATCCACGAGCGCGAGCGGCTGGACACGCTGATGCGGCGCCTGGTGGTGATGGGCAGCGTGGTGGCCGCGATCGGCTACTGGGACTTCTTCACCGCGACCAACATCGCCGACTCGATCCACGTCCCCGGCCTGCAGTCGAGCGTCGCAGGCGTACGGACCCTGGACCGGGGCTCGTTCGTCAGGCCGCGGTCGACCACCGCGCAGTCCCTGGAGTTCGCCGGGATGCTGGCGATCCTGGTGCCGTTCGCCGTGCAGCAGGCGTTCGACCCGGTGCGCCGGCACGCGGGCGTGGTCCGGCGCTGGGGCCCCGTGGTGGCGATGGGCGGCGCGCTGCCGCTGACCGTCTCGCGCACGTCGATCATCGGCGCGCTCCTGGTGGTCCTGGTGATGGTGCCGCGGTGGAAGCCGCAGCGGCGCTGGGGCGCGATCGGCGTGCTGCTGGTGTCGGTGGGCGCGCTGAAGGTGATCATCCCCGGCCTGATCGGCACCATCCTCAACCTGTTCTCGACGTTCCTGTCGAACTCCGACAGCAGCACCCAGGCGCGCACCGTGAAGTACTCGGCGATCGTGCCGTACCTGCGCGAACACCCGCTGTTCGGGCAGGGGTTCGGCACCTTCACGCCGGATCTGTACTTCTTCACCGACAACCAGTACATGCTCACGCTCGCGGAGATGGGGATGCTCGGCCTGGTGGCCCTGCTCGCCCTGTACCTGACCGGGATCCACCACGGCGGCGCGATCCGCCGGCTGGCCAGGACGGAGTCGGACCGCGAGCTGGGGCAGGCGTTCTTCGCCTCGGCGGTGGTCGCGCTGGTGATCAGCGCGACGTTCGACGCGCTGATGTTCCCGATGTTCGCCGGCATGTTCTTCGTGACCCTCGGCGCGGGCGGCAGCTACCTGGGATTCCTGCGGCGGGAGGCGGCGGCGCCGCAGCCGGCGGCGGACTCCCCCGCTGCCCGGACCGCCACCCCGGCCACCACCGGCACGCCGGCCGGGGACGGGACCGCCGCACGACCCAACCCACCCCAACTCGTGGAGTCCTGATGCCCCTGATCCCGAAGGCCGAAGGGCCGGTCGCGGTGCTCGTCGTCACCTGGAACAGCGCGGCCGTGCTGCCGGAGTTCCTCGCCTCGCTGCCCGCGGCGATGGCCGGCCTGGACTGGCGGCTGGTGGTCGCCGACAACGACTCGGCGGACGGCACGGTGGAGGTGGTGCGCGCCCTCGCGCCGCACGCGACCGTCATCCAGACCGGCCGCAACGCCGGGTACGCCGCGGGCGTCAACGCGGCGCTGGGCGCCACCGCCGCGTGGGAGGGCGGCATCAGGGCGGCGATGGTCTGCAACCCGGACATCAGGATGCGCGAGGGCTGTGCCCGGCTGCTGGTGGACGCCCTCGGCACCGCCCTGCCCGACGGGGCGACGGTGGGGATCAGCGTGCCCGTGCTCCGCGAGGCGGACGGCTCGGTGGTCCGCTCGCTGCGCCGCGAGCCCAGCGTGGGCCGGGCGTTCGGGGAGGCGGTGATCGGCAACACCCGCGCGGGCCGCTTCCCGCGGCTGAGCGAGCTGGTCACCGACCCGGCCGCGTACACCGCGCCGACCCGCGCGGACTGGGCGACGGGCGCGCTCATGGCGCTGTCCCGCGACTGCCTGGAGGCGTGCGGCCCCTGGGACGAGTCGTTCTTCCTCTACTCCGAGGAGACGGAGTACTGCCTGCGGGCCCGCGACGCGGGGTTCGCCACCCGGCTCCAGCCGCAGGCCACGGCGGTGCACCTGGGCGGCGACTCGCGGGTCTCGCCGTTCCTGTGGACGCTGCTGACGCTCAACCGGGTCCGGCTGCACCGCCGCCGGCACGGCGCCGCGGCCACGGCGGCGTTCTGGGCGGCGGTGCTGCTGCGCGAGACCTCGCGGGCGGCCCTGGGGCGGGCGCCGAGCCGGGCGGCGGCGGCCGCGCTGGTCAGTCCTTCGCAGCTGCGCCGGGCGCCGGGTCCCGCTCCGCGCGCACCGCTGTCAGCGACTTCGTGACGCCGAGCACCCGCTCGCTGAGCAGCGTCGAGCGGGGGAAGAGGTAGCGCATCTCGGCACGGGTGAGCAGCTCGATGTTGATCACCGCGTCCATGCCCTCCTGCGGGCTGCCCGGCCTGCTGTGCGTCAGCGGCCAGTGCCGCACCAGGCGGGCCCGGGCCGCCAGCGGCAGGAACTGGAAGCCGGGCGCGACGAAGTGCGGCTCGACCGGGAAGTACCGGTACGGCGTCTGGATCCAGTGCAGCGGCGCGAGGCCGTCCACCGCGGCGACGAACCGGCGGCGCTGGCTGTGGCCGCCGACGTGCTCGATGGTGGAGTTGGAGAACACCAGGTCGTAGGAGCCGAGTCCGGCGGCCACCGCCGGGTCGGTGACGTCGGCGTTCTCCGCGCTGATCCAGTCGGGCAGCTCCGCCGGGTGCGGTTCGAGGTTGATCAGGTGGACGTGCCGGGGGCGCACCGGCGCCCGCAGCCACATGTCGGCCGTGCCGCCGAGGTCCACCACGGTCATCCCGGCCATGCCGGGGAACAGCCGCCGGAAGCGTTCCCAGCGGGCCGCCCGCAGGCGTTCGCCCACCGATCCCGGGGCGTCGACAAAACGGTTGCGCAGCGCGCGGGTGTGGGGCATCGGTCAACCACCTGGGGTCGGTGCGCCCGGCTCGGCCGGGCACGGCTGGACGGAGGATCGGGCGGCCGCCGGGCCTACCACTGGGTGAAGAAGCTGGTCGGGTTGACGAGGTACTCGACGGTGACGTGCGGGATGTGCCGCAGGGTGCGCCCGCGCGAGTAGCGGCGGACGAACTCCCAGTCCTCGCGCGGCAGCACGCCCTTGGGCCGGTACAGCCAGCTGAACCGCATCCCGGGGACGCGGCGCGCGACGAACGCGTTGATGTCGACGAACGCCTCCCGGGCGTTGCGCCGGCGGTCCCAGGGCACGGACAGCACGTCGTGCTCGGAGCCGTCGGGCAGCACCCGGCGGACCGCGGTGTAGACCGCGTCCGGGCCGTCCGGCGCCTCCAGCACCTCCAGGGCGGTCGCCAGGTGGTCCGGCGCCCACACGTTGTCGTCGTCGAGGAAGGCCACGTAGCGCGACCTGGTCAGGCGCATCGCCACGTTGCGGACGACGCCGCAGTCCCCGGAGTTGCGTTCCATGGCGACGGTGACCAGCCGCGGGTCGTCGGGCAGCCGGGCCTCCGGCAGGGTGCCGGAGCCGTCGTCGACCACGACCACCAGCTGGTCGCGGACGGTCTGGGCGAGCGCCGAGCGCACCGCGACCGCCAGCTCCTCGGGGCGGCGGTAGGTGGGGATCGCGGTGACCACCAGCGGCTCCGGCAGGGCGGGCAGCGTCGTCCTGATCCTGGCGATCTCGGCGTCGACCAGCCGGCGCAGCCGCACGCCGGAGGGCGCGAGCAGCACCTTGTTCCGCAGCTCGAAGAGCACGATCCAGCCGAACGCCCGCTTGAGCACCGTCCAGGGCAGCCGGAGTACGGTGCGCAGGCCGCGGGCGGCCCGGTCCGGGTGCGCCCCGGCCGCGGTCACGAGGTCGCCCCCGGGACGACCGGTCTTCCGTCGGACATGTGGTTGTCACTCCAGACGTTGCCCGAACCGCCCGCGTTCCAGGCGGCGACGGGACCGTAGCCGCCCGAGCCCGGGTGGTACTCGGTGGAGAAGATGTTCCCGGTGACCTTCACGCCGGTGGCGCCCTGGCCGCCGCCGTAGAGCGCGTAGGCGCCGCCGGCCAGCCAGTTGTCCTGGACGGTGACGGCTGTGACGGGTCCGGTGTCGGCGAACAGGCCGACGCTGCCCGAGGCGCCCTGGTCGACCGGCGTCGGGTTGAGCAGGGTGTTGTGCCGGATGGTCAGCCCGCCGGTGCCGCCGCCGTTGCTGATCACCGCGTTGGTGTGCTGCCACTCGCCGCCGAGGTTGCGGAACGGGGTGATGTCGTGAACGTAGTTGTCGTGCAAGTCGCCCTGACCCATGGACAGGGCGTCGCCGAACACCGACACGTCGCACCAGCCGACCTCGACGGAGCTGGTCCCCATGTTCGACACCGCGTAGTCCACGCCGCCGTTGTCGGGTCCCTTGCCGGGCACCGCGGTGATGGTGGTGTGCAGGATGCGCAGGCCGTGGTAGCCGGACCTCAGGTTGACGCCCCACCAGTTGTCGGAGGTGATCCGGCTGTCGATGACGGTGACGTCGTTGGCGTAGATGTCCAGGGACCCGGTGATGTCCCAGCGGCGGATGACCGTGCCGTCCTTCCTGACGGTCATGGCGCCGGTGCGGTGCGGGGTCATGGACAGCCGGGGGCCGGTGCTGTGCGCGTCGGGGAAGCCGCACGCGGAGAACGAGGCGCAGCGGCCGCCCGGGGACGCGGTGCCGCTCGCGGACGGGTCCTGGCCGGGCGCGGGATCCCGGGTGGGCGTGCCGCGCTCGATGCCGGAGGTGCGGGCGGCGTCGCCGGCCGCGGGGGAACCCGAACTCGCGCTCGGGGAGCGGGAGTCGGCGGGATCGGCCTGGCCCGGGGCGCAGGTGAGCGCCTCCACCGGGCAGCCGCCCGACGCCGGGTCCCCCGCACCTGAGCGGGTGGCCACCAGCACGGACAGGACCGCGGCCAGCACGGCTGCGGCGGCGAGGAGCGCCACCAGGCCCCGGCGGCGGGGGCGGGCCCGGGCACCGGCCGGATCGGGGCCGGTCGCGTGGGCCGGGGTTCGGTGTGCGGGCATGCGGGTTACCTCGCGGGGGAGTCGGTGGGCGCGGTGCCGCGCAGGAACTGACGGCTCGGCCAGACGCACAGCGCGTACGCGGCCAGGGCGACCACGGCCGTCGCGGCGAGCGCGGGCCGGCTGTCGCCGAACCTCCGTTCGAGGAGCAGAGCGGTCGCGGCCATCACGGCGCCGCCCAGGAAGGGCCAGGAGCACGCCCTGGCGATCCAGCGGACACTGATGCCGGCCCGGCTCAGGGCGAGCAGGAACACCGGGACAACGATCCCGCCGGCCACCAGGACATGGCCCTGCGCGACCCCGACGATGCCGTGCAGGTGGGCCGCCACGACGAGGACCGGGAACAGGGCGGCGAGCCACAGGGCCTGCACGCCGATCAGCGAGCGGCGGCGGCCCACCGCCACCAGGCAGTCGTAGGCGAGTTCGCAGCCGATCCGGATCAGCCCGAGGGCCATCAGCCACGGCAGGGCGCGGGCCGCCGGAACCCACGTGCTGCCGTAGACGAGTTCGACGACGGGTGCGGCCAGCGCGCCGAGCAGCACGCACAGCGGGACGGTGCCGGTGACCAGGACGCCCAGCGCCCGGCTGAAGCCCTCGGCGAGCCCCCGCGGGGAGCCGGCGAGCCGGGAGAAGCCCGCGAAGGACACCCGGCGCGCGGCCTCGGAGATGATCCGCACCGGCCAGCCGGAGATGTTGAAGGCGAGGACGTAGAAGCCGAGCGAGACCTTGCCGAGGGTGGAGCCGACCACCAGGGTGTCCAGGTTGACCACGCACAGCGCGAGCAGGCTGGCGCCGGCCAGCGGCACCCCGAAGCGCAGCAGTGCCCGTGCCTGGTCCCGGTCCCAGCCGAAGCGCAGGGTGCCGGGCGCGGCGAGGCAGAACCCGGTCAGGGCCACGACGTTGCCCGCGACCGATCCCCAGGCGAAGCTCATCGCGCCCATGCCGCCGAACGCCAGCAGCAGCGTGATCCCGGTGCTGGTCACGAAGTTGGCGGCGTCGATGAGCATCCGCCTGCCCTGCGCGAACTCCCGGGTGAGGAACCCCGCGGGCACCTGGGCGATGCCGTCGAGGACAACGCACAGGCACATCACCCGCAGCACCCATGCCGCGTCCGGCGAGCCGACGGTGCGCGCCACGGCCGGCGCGGCGAAGAACAGGGCCGCGTACATCAGGGTGCTGGACGCGGTGCTCAGGGTCAGGACCGTCGGCGAGAACCGCCGGGCGTCACCGTCCCAGCGGATGATCGCCAGGCCGACGCCGAGTTCGTTGGCGGCCAGCAGGACCAGCAGCACGGTCTGGGCGATGCCGTAGACGCCCCAGGCGGCGGGCCCGAGGGCGAAGCGCGCCAGGGCGATGCCGGTGGCGAAGTTGCCCAGCCGCATGACGACCGTGTTGATCAGGCTCCAGCGGGCCGCGGAGCGGACCTTGCGGCCGAGGGAGGGCGCGGCGGCGGGCGCCGGTCCGGCCGGGGTCGGGGCTGCCGCCGGGGGCACGGCTCCGGTGGGGGCCGCGCCGAACCGTTCGGCGGTGTCGTCGTCGTCCTGGATGGCCCAGGACGGGACCCGGAGCACCCTGCGCGGGGCGGGGACGGCCTCCCGGCTCAGGACCGCGGCGTCCCGGCGCGGGAGGGCGGAGTCCGGGTGCGGGACGGCGGTTTCCGGGAACGGGCCGGCGGCGTCGTGCCGCGGGACGGCGCCCTCCCGGTCGGGGGGCCGGCCTGCCGGATCTTCTGCCGCGCGGGCCCAGTTCATGAGACGGCTCCTTGCCCTGCGGCTCGCGGGAGGCGGGGGTCAGGTGGTCACGGAGTTCGCGGAGTTCACGGCGTTCGCGGAGTGAGGTGGTGCGGGGCCAGGGCGTTCGGGTCGGGGGGTCGGCGTCACACGAAGCGGTGGGCGTCGGATCCGGCCGCGTCGGTGCCGTGCGCCCCGGTCACCTCGGCCATGCCCGCGGTCTCCGCCGCCGGGCCCCCGCTGCCGGAGGCGCCGGAACCGCCGGACGTGAGGGCCGTTCCCGCGGTGCCGCGGTCCGACGGGTCGTCCGAAGGCTCGGGTTGCAGGGCCCCGACCTCCAGCGCGTCGCGGTCCAGTGCACCGGGCATCGACCAGCTGGGGGCCTTGCGGGACGACGCGGCGGACGCCCGTTCCGGTCCGGCCGCCGCTGCGTGCTTCCCGGCGGCCCGACCCGCGTCGCCCTGGTCCTGCCCCGAGTCCGGCACCGCGGCATCCGGCACCGCGGCATCCGGTTCCCGGCCGGCCCGGCCCGTCCGCCCGGCATCCGGAGCCCGGCGCCGGGCCTCCACGTAGAAGGTGGCGACCAGGCTGACCACGACGCCGGCCACGGCGGCCAGCGCCAGGTACTCGTACCGCGTCTTGGTCTGCGCGACCGGGTTCTGCGGCGGCACGATGGTGGCCATCCGGATCATCGCCTGGGACGTGACGGACTGCTGCGTCTGGAACTGCTCCAGGCGCTCGGCGGCGTAGGCCGTGAACAGCTTGTCGGCGGCCAGCACGGCCTTCTTGTCGGTACCGCTCGCGGTGAGCCACAGCAGCGGGCCCACCGCGTTGTCGGCCAGCTTGGCCGTGGTCGCGGCGGTGGCGCCCTGGGCTTTGAGATGGGCGACGGCGGCATCGGAGTTGAGGTTGCGGGCGAGGCTGTCGGCCATGCCGTTGAGGGAGATCTGGCTGCTGAGGAACGGGTTCCCGTCGAACGCCTTCGTGGCCTTCTGGGAGTTGAGCAGGACCACGGTGCTCTGCGACGTGTAGGTCACCGGCACCTTCAGGTACGCGCCGACGGTGAGCGCCACGGTGAGCAGCACGCCGGGCAGCAGCACATACCATCGCCGGCGCATGACGCGGGCGATCTCCGCGAGATCCATTCACAACCCCCCTGGCGTCTCCGTGACGCGCGATCAGCATATGGCGTGCCATGCCCGGACGAGGGTCGTTTCGACCCGCGGGGCCCGCCTGCCCGCCCGGCCCGGCCGCCTCATGTGCCGCGCCGGGGAAGGTCGGTGGGCCGGGGCCGGCCGGCCGCGCCCTCCCGGTCCAGCAGGACCTCGGCGATCCGCTCCCCCGCGTGGCCGTCCCACAGGTCCGGGCGGCGCGGTGCGGGCGGGTCGTCGAGCACGGCGTGGACGGTGGCGACGATCTGCTCCGGGTCCCGCCCGGCCAGCACGTTGGTGCCCTGCTCGACGGTGACGGGCCGCTCGGTGTTGTCCCGCAGCGTCACGCACGGCACGCCGAGGGCGGTGGTCTCCTCCTGCACCCCGCCGGAGTCGGTGAGCACGATCCGGGCGGAGTCCTGGAGCGCGATGAAGTCGAGGTAGCCGGCCGGCGGGATCAGCCGCAGGCCGCCGGGCACCCCGAGCTCGGCCAGCCGTCCCGCGGCCCGCGGGTGCACCGGCAGCACCAGCGGGCAGCGGCCGGCGACCTCGCCGAGCGCCTTGAGCAGCCCGGCGAGCACCTCGGGGTCGTCGACGTTGGCGGGCCGGTGCAGGGTCACCAGGCCGTACTCCCCCGGTGCCAGGCCGAGTTGCCGCAGCGCGTCGCCGCGCCGCGCGCGCTCCAGGTTGGCCAGCAGGGTGTCGATCATGACGTTGCCGACGACGTGGATCTGGTCCTCGCGGTAGCCCTCGGCGCGCAGATGGGCCGCCGCGTCGGCCGACGGGGCCAGCAGGTAGTCGCTGACGCGGTCGGTGACGACGCGGTTGACCTCCTCGGGCATGGTCCAGTCGCGGCTGCGCAGCCCGGCCTCGACATGGGCGAGCAGCGGGCCCGCCTTCGCGGTCACCAGGGCGCAGGCGAGCGTGGAGTTGATGTCGCCCACGACGACCACGACGTCGGGCCGGATCTCGGCGAGCAGCGGCTCGAACGCGGCCATGACCCGGCCGGTCTGCTCGGCGTGGCTGCCCGAGCCGACGCCGAGGAACCGGTCGGGCGGCCGGATGCCCAGGTCCCGGAAGAAGACGCCGTTCATCGCCTCGTCGTAGTGCTGTCCGGTGTGGACGAGCAGGACCTCGGCGCCGCGCCGCTCCAGCGCGTCCATCACCGGTTTGATCTTCATGTAGTTGGGGCGGGCGCCGGCGACGCACACGATCCGCATCGCGGGTACCTCCTGGGGGGCGGCCATGGGTCAGAGCACCTCCACGGTGGGGCCCGACAGCCGCCGCCGGCAGTCGAGGACGAACGCGGCGTGCTCGGTGACCAGTGCGTAGTCGAAGGCGTCGTGGTCGGTGAGCAGCACCACCACGTCGGCGTGGGCGACTTCCTTGCGGGTCAGCTCCACGCGGACCAGTCGCGGGTCGACCGCCGCGGTCTCCACCACGTGCGGGTCGGCGGCCCGCACCTTGGCGCCCATGTCGAGCAGCAGCCGGGAGATGCGCAGCGACGGCGACTCGCGGGCGTCGCTGGTGTTCTTCTTGTAGGCCAGGCCGAGCAGCAGCACCCGGGAGCCGTTGACCGCGCGGCGGCGCCGGTTGAAGGCGTCGATGATGCGGCGGGTGACGTACTCGGGCATGTGCCCGTTGATGTCGTTGGCCAGCTCCACGAACCGGAAGCTCTGGCCGAGTTCGCGCTGCACGCGCCAGGACAGGTACGACGGGTCGATGGGCAGGCAGTGGCCGCCGACGCCGGGTCCCGGGGTGAACTTCATGAACCCGAACGGCTTGCTGGCGGCGGCGTCGATCGCCTGCCACACGTCGATGTCCAGGTGGCGGGCGAACATCGCGATCTCGTTGACCAGCGCGATGTTGACGTGCCGGAAGGTGTTCTCCAGCAGTTTGGCGAGTTCGGCCTCCTTCGGGGAGTCGACCGGAACGGTGGTGTCGACCAGCCCGCCGTAGAAGTCCTGCACGGCCTTGAGCGAGGCGGCGTCGACACCGGAGACCACCTTCGGCGTCTGCTGGAAGCCCCACACCCGGTTGCCGGGGTCGATGCGCTCGGGGCTGTAGCCGAGATGGAAGTCGGCGCCCGCGGTCAGTCCCGAGCCGTCCTCCAGCAGCGGCGCGAACAGCTCCTGGGTGGTGCCGGGGTAGGTGGTCGACTCCAGGACCACGGTGGCGCCCGGGCGCAGGTAGCGGGCGAGGGTCCGCGCCGACTCCTCGATGTAGCGCAGGTCGGGGACGCCCTCGCGCAGCGGCGTGGGCACGGTCACCACCGCGACGTCGAAGCCGCCGCAGTCGCGCGCCGCGTCGCTGGCGCGGTAGGCGCCGCTGTCCAGCGCGGCGACGACCCGCTCGGAGGAGACGTCCTCGACGAAGGAGACGCCGGCCGAAAGGCTCTTGATCCGCCGGGCGTCCACGTCGTACCCGATGACCTCGTGTCCCACCTCGGCCGCGCGGATCGCCAGCGGCAGCCCGACGTAGCCCTGTCCGACCACGACGACGCGCATCAGTGACTCCTGTTCACGGAAGGGGCCGCGGGGGTGCGGCGCACCAGCTCGCGGGCGGTCATCGCCAGGAAGGCCGCGTTGGTGGTGAGGTAGCGGCGTGCGAGCCGGCGCGGCTCCTGCAGCAGCCGGTACAGCCACTCCAGGCCGAGCCGCTGCCAGGCCAGGGGCGCGCGGCGGGTGACGCCGGCGAGGATGTCGAACGAGCCGCCGACGCCGTGCACGACGTGGACGCCGGTGCGCCGGCCGTAGGCGGCGGTGAAGATCTCCTTCTTCGGCGACGTCATGCCCAGGAACAGCAGGTGGGCGCCGCTGGCCCGCACGGCGTCGGCGATCTCCGGCTGCTCGGCGTCGTCGAAGTAGCCGTTGCGGGAGCCGGCGACCTTCAGCCCCGGGAACTGCAGGGCGACCTGGCGGTTCATCCGGCGCAGCACGTCCTTCGTGGCGCCCAGGAAGTAGACGGAGTGGCCGTGCTGCTCGGCGGCCGCCAGCAGGCGCATGAACAGGTCGATGCCGGCGACCCGTTCTGGCAGCGGGCTGCGCAGCAGGCGCGAGGCCCACACCACGGCCTGGCCGTCCGCGACGACGAGGTCGCAGCCGGCCACGGCGGCTCGCAGGCGCGGGTCGCGGCGCATGGTGACGAGCTTGGCGGCGTTGACGACGCCGACCTCCAGCGGCCGCTCGTCGCGGACGGCGTCGAGGCACCGCTGCACCGTCTGGTCCATCGTCAGGGGGTCGATGCCGACCCCGAACAGGGTTCGTCTGCCGCTCATCGGCGCGCCTCCGGCCCGGCGGCGGAGGCGTGCGGCCGGCGCACGCCCTGCGGTGCGAGCCAGGCGTGCAGCATCCAGCCGAACTCGTAGGGGCGGCACTCGCGGTCGACGGCGGTGGGCCGGTAGACGCGGTCGAGGACGCCGAGCCGCGCACCGGGCAGCGGACGGGTGGCCAGGCCGCGGGCGGCGCGCACGGCCTTGGCGGGATCGCCCCGGTACACCTTGCGCCAGGTGACGCCCGCCTCGTCCAGGATCAGCGGCTCCGGCCGGCCGGCCGCGGCCAGTTCCGGCGGTTCCGCCATCCAGGACAGGCCCCGGCGGACCGCCTCGCCGAAGTCGGTGCCGCCGGCGTCGGCGAGGTCGAACAGCGCGGTGGGCGCCATGGCGTGCTGGTGCACGCTGTACACGGGATAGCCCTCGACGACGGAGCCGGTCCTGGCGTCGTAGTGCCACCACCACTGTCCCGCCTCGCCCTGCAGCGCGCAGATGCGGGCGGCGCAGGCGTCGGCGGCGGCCAGCGCCTGCGGGTCGTGCCCGCCGGCGTGCAGCCGGGCCAGGGCCTGGAGCGGGTAGGTCTGGTCGGCGAAGCAGCTGATGTGCGCGCGGTACCAGGGCACGAGCCCGGGACCGGTGGCGTGCGGGAACAGCGGGCCGGCGCCGGTACGGGAGCGCAGCAGCCGGTCGCGGGCGGCGGCCAGCGGCCGCTCGACGTCGACGGCGGCGCGGGCGGCGGCCAGGGCGGACAGCACCCAGGCCGCCTCGACGGTGTAGCGGGGCCCGCCGCCCTCGTCGAGGGCGGCGACCCGGTCGAGCGCGCCGGCGAGCGAGGGGTGGCCGGTCTCGGCCGCCGCCCAGGCGACGAGCGCGGCGTCCCCGAGGTTGGTCACCTCGGGCAGCCGCCGGACGAGCAGCCCGGTGAACTCCTCGGCGGTGTGGCCGCCGAGCACCGCCCGCTGCCGTTCCGGGGGCAGCAGCCGGGCGCCGAGCACGGTGATCGCCGCGTACCGCAGGCTGGTGCCGCGGTTCTCCAGGTGCCAGGGGGTTCCGGCGGGCTGCCCGCCGGAACCGGTGCGCGCGGCCCGGGTGAAGGCGAAGGTGTCCCGGTCGGCCCGGTACATCGCCGGCAGGCCCGATTCGGCGACGGCCAGCAGCCGTTCGGCCAGTGCGTGGAGCGGTGGATCCTCGCCGGCGAGCGCAGCGAGACGTGTCGTGGTCATCGTCCCCTCACAATGATCATGGGCGGGCCGTGCTGCGTGCGTACCGGCCACGGCGGGCCCGGCGGTCAGCCGGGCGCGCGGTGCCGGGCAGCGGAACGCGGTCCTGCGGCGCGCGGTCGACACGCCCGGTCCTGCGCATACGGCACACCAGCCCCCCTGGCAGTTACCGATCGGCCTCGCGGCGGTCCGGTCCTCGGCCGGACACGGGTACGGCCCCGGCGCCGCGCTCCGCGGCGTCCCACCGCCGCGTCCCGCAGACCGCCGTTGCCGTCACCGATCACTGAAACCCCCCACCGGACACGGCAGTTCACCGCGTCCGGCCCGCAACGTGAGAACACGATATGCCGAGGGATGTCCGCCGTTTCAGGCTTTTCCGAAAAACGCCGGAAGACGCCGTTGCGGGTTCACGCCGGGTTCCGTTCCGGGGTGTGCGCGACGGCGCGCGAGCGGCCGGACGGCCGCGTCGCCGGTGGTCACGGGCGCTCGAACAGCACGCCGTCCTTCTCGTCGTGCAGCACCCCGGTGCGCGGGCAGCGCCACACCCCGGGTTCCCCTTGCACCTCGGCGAGCCGCTCGCCGGCCCGCCCGACCCAGCCGATCCGCCGGGCCGGGACGCCGGCCACCAGGGCGAAGTCCGGCACGTCGCGGGTGACCACGGCGCCGGCGGCGACCAGCGCCCAGCGGCCCACGACGACCGGCGCCACGCACACCGACCGGGCGCCCAGCGACGCCCCCTCGCCGACCCGTACCGCGACCGGCTGCCAGTCGCCGCCGCGCTTGAGCCGGCCCTCGGGGTCGACCGAGCGCGGGAAGTGGTCGTTGGTGAGCACGGCGGCCGGGCCGACGAACACCCCGTCGGCGAGTTCGGCCGGCTCGTACACCAGCGCGTGGTTCTGCAGCTTCACCTGGTCGCCGATGCGCACGCCCGGCCCCACGTAGGCGCCGCGGCCGACGATGCAGCCGCGGCCGAGCCGCGCCTGCTCGCGGATCTGCGCCAGGTCCCACACGGTGGTGCCGTCGCCGAGTTCCGCCGTGCCGTCCACCTGCGCGGTGGGCTGGATGCTTACCGTCACGCCGCTGACCTTCCCCCCAGAACGCCCCGCTTGTGTGCGGTGAGCATAGGGGCGTTCCGGGCGAGCGCGGGCACGTTCGGGCACAGTCGGGTGATCCGCGCATGGCGCCGGTTCCGCCCGGACACAATGGGACGTTGCCGGCGAGGGCCCGGCGGTTGCTCACGACACTGGGGACGGGATGAGCATGAGACAGCTCGGCATTGCGGGGACCTGGGTGCACGAACCGAAGGTCTTCACCGATGCCCGGGGGGGATTCCACGAGTGGTTCCGCGAGGACGAGTTCGCCGCCGCGACGGGCCGGTCGCTGCGTCTGGCGCAGGGGAACTGCTCGGTGTCCGTACGCGGGACCGTCCGCGGCGTCCACTTCGCCGACGTACCGCCGGGCCAGGCGAAGTACGTCACCTGCGTACGCGGTGCGGTACTGGACGTGGTGGTGGACATCCGGGTCGGCTCCCCCACCTTCGGCACCTGGGAGGGGGTGCGGCTGGACGACGTCGACCACGCGTCGGTCTTCGTCTCCGAGGGGCTCGGGCACGCCTTCATGGCGCTGACGGACGACGCGACGGTGGCCTATCTGTGCTCCGAGGGGTACGCCCCGGCCCGCGAGCACACCATCGACCCGCTGGATCCGGAGATCGGCATCCCCTGGCCGGCCGGCTACCGGCTGCTGCTGTCGGACCGGGACGCGCAGGCGCCCAGTCTCGCGCAGGCCGCCGAGCAGGGCCTGCTGCCCTCCTACGAGGAGTGCCTGGCCTGGTACGCCGCAGGACAGGGGGACTAGGTCAGGGCCGGGTCAGCCACGGTCCCAGCGGCCGGTGCGGTGGCCGAAGCCGGTGTCGGAGCCGCGCTGCCGCAGCAGTTCCACGAGGTAGCCGCCGTAGCCGCTCTTGAGCAGCGGCTCGGCGAGCTCGCCGAGCCGGGCGTCGTCGATGAAGCCGGCCAGCCAGGCCGCCTCCTCGATGCAGCCGATCTTGAAGCCCTGCCGCTCCTCGACGACGCGGACGTACTCCGAGGCCTGGACCAGGGACTGGAAGGTGCCGGTGTCCAGCCAGACCGTGCCGCGGTCCAGCACCGAGACAGTGAGCCGGCCGCGCTCCAGGTACTCCTGGTTGACGTGGCTGATCTCCAGCTCGCCGCGGGTGCTGGGGGTGAGCTTGCGGGCGACGGCGACCACGTCGGCGTCGTAGAAGTACAGGCCGGGGACGGCGTACCGGGAGCGCGGGCGGGCGGGCTTCTCCTCGATGGACAGCGCCCGGCCGCGGGCGTCGAACTCCACGACGCCGTAGTCGCCCGGGTTGGCCACGGCGTGCGCGAAGATCACGCCGCCGTCGGGTTCGGTGTAGCCGCGCAACTGCCGGCCGAGGCCGTCGCCGTGGAAGATGTTGTCGCCGAGCACCAGCGCCACCGGCTCGTCGCCGATGAACTCCTCGCCGATGACGAACGCCTCGGCGATGCCTGCCGGGTGCTCCTGCACGGCGAAGAAGAACCGCAGGCCGAACTGGGAGCCGTCGCCGAGCAGCCGCTCGAACTGCGGCCGGTCCTCCGGCGTGGTGATGATCAGGATGTCCCGGATGCCCGCCGTGACCAGGGTGGTCAGCGGGTAGTACACCATCGGCTTGTCGAAGACCGGCATCAACTGCTTGGAGACGGCCTTGGTGATCGGCCACAGGCGTGACCCGGTCCCGCCCGCGAGCACTATCCCACGCATGCCGGTGATGATAGCGATCGCGGCGGTTTCCCATCGTTGGACCGCGAAGTTCCCCGAACATCACCGTGCGCGGTGTGTGTCCCCTACGATGGCGGTCCCATGCGCATACTCGTCACCGGCGGGGCCGGCTTCATCGGATCGCAGTTCGTGCGGGCCACGCTCCGTGGCGACCTGCCGTCCGGGCCGGGGACCCGGGTCACCGTCCTGGACAACCTCACCTACTCGGGCAACGAGGCGAATCTCGCCGACGTCGCCGGGCATCCCGACCTCACGTTCGTGCACGGCGACATCCGCGACCGCTCGGTGGTGGACGAGGTGACGGCCGGGCAGGACGCGGTGGTGCACTTCGCGGCCGAGTCCCACGTGGACCGCTCGATCGTGGACGCCACGCCGTTCGTGACCACCAACGTGCTGGGCACGCAGGTGCTGCTGGACGCGGCGCTGCGGCACCGGGTGGGGCGGTTCGCGCACGTCTCCACGGACGAGGTGTACGGCTCGGTCGCCGAGGGCAGCTGGACCGAGTCCTCGCCGCTGGCCCCCAACTCCCCCTACGCGGCGTCGAAGGCGTCCTCGGACCTGATGGTGCTCGCCTGCCACCGCACCCACGGCCTGGACGTGACGGTGACCCGCTGCTCGAACAACTACGGGCCGTACCACTTCCCCGAGAAGATGATCCCGCTGTTCGTCACCAACCTCCTCGACGGGCGGAAGGTGCCGCTGTACGGCGACGGCCGCAACGTGCGGGACTGGCTGCACGTGGCCGACCACTGCCGGGGCATCGACCTGGTGCTGCGCCGCGGGCGGCCCGGGGAGGTCTACCACGTCGGCGGCGGCACCGAGATGAGCAACCGGGAGCTGACCGGCCGGCTGCTGGCGGCCTGCGGCGCGGACTGGGACCGGGTCGAGCAGGTGCCGGACCGCAAGGGTCACGACCTGCGCTACTCGCTGGACATCGGCAAGATCCGGGAGGAGTTGGGGTACGTGCCCCAGGTCGGTTTCGACGAGGGGCTGGCCGCGACCGTCGCCTGGTACCGGGACAACCGCGACTGGTGGGAGCCGCTGAAGGCCAAGGCGGAGCTGCCGCGATGAGCCGCTGGCTGGTGGCCGGTGCGGGCGGCATGCTCGGCCGCGACCTGGTGGAGGTGCTCGGCGGCACGCCCGGCCTGACGGTGACGGGCCTGCCCAGGGCCGGCCTCGACGTCACGGACGCGGCGGCCGCCGAGGCCGCCGTCGCCGGTCACGACGTGGTGGTGAACGCGGCCGCCTGGACGGACGTCGACGGCGCGGAGAGCGCGGAGGCGGCGGCCACCCGGGTCAACGGCGACGGCGCGCGGCACCTGGCCGCGGCCTGCGCACGCCACGGCGCGGTGCTGCTGCAGGTCTCCACCGACTACGTGTTCGCCGGCGACGCCGCACACCCGTACCCGGAGGACGCGCCGACCGCGCCGCTCAACGCCTACGGCCGCAGCAAGCTCGCGGGCGAGCTCGCGGTGGCCGAACTGCTGCCGGAGCGCGGCTTCGTGGTGCGCACGGCCTGGCTCTACGGCGCCCACGGCCGCAACTTCGTCACGACGATGCTGGGGCTCGCCCGGCAGCGGGAGACCCTCGACGTGGTGGACGACCAGGTCGGCCAGCCGACCTGGTCGCGGGCACTGGCGGTGCGGCTCGCCGGTCTCGGCGAGGCGGCGCTGGACGGGCGGGCCCCGGCGGGCGTCTACCACGCGACCGCGGCCGGCCAGGTCAGCTGGTGCGGGCTGGCCCGGGCCGCGTTCGCGCTGTCCGGCCTGGACCCCGACCGGGTGCGCCCGACCACCTCGCGGCAGTTCCCTCGCCCGGCCCCGCGACCCTCGTACAGCGTGCTCGGCCACGCCGGCTGGGCCAGGGCCGGGATGGCGCCGATGGGCGACTGGCACGCCGAACTCGCCGCCGCCCTGCCGGTGTTGCCCGCGGCGACCGCAACTCCCCCCGCCTGAGCGGCCCGGCCGGCCCGGCCGTCAGGTTCCCGACACCCGTACACAGCGGCCGACTTGGCGTGCGCCCGTACCCCCCAAGGGACTTGGCGGGACCTTTGCCGATCGTTTGTCACGCAGAGGTGCCACCACTCCCAGTGTTGTCTGCACACTGACAAGCACGCACCGGGCGTCACGAACACCCCACCGATCTACGCCCGTTGCACCTGCACCGCGAGACCCGCGAGAAGGAGCAGCATGTCGGCAACCATCCGCATCACCGCCGTTTCCGCCGTGGCCGCAGCAGTCCTGTCCGCCCTGGCGACCGCGCCCTCAGCGGTCGCCTCGGCCGGCTCCGCGATCCGGCAGACCCCCGTCGCCGGCCACGTTCTGGTGGCCCCCGGCACCCGCATCACCCACAGCACCAGCTCCAACTGGTCCGGCTACGCCGCCTCGGGCGGCACGTTCACCAGCGTCTCCGCGAGCTGGGTGCAGCCGACCGTGCACTGCGGCACCGCCACCACGTACTCGTCGTTCTGGGTCGGCATCGACGGCGACGGCAGCAACTCCGTGGAGCAGACCGGCACCGAGGCCGACTGCTCGGGCGGCCAGGCGTACTACTCGTCGTGGTACGAGATGTACCCGGCCTACCCGGTCAACTACAGCAACACGGTGAGCCCCGGCGACCACTTCACCGCCACCGTGTCGGTCAGCGGCAGCACCTTCACGCTGACCCTCAGCGACACCACCAAGGGCTGGACCAAGACCACGAAGAAGACCTCCAGCACCGCGCAGGACTACTCGGCCGAGATCATCGCCGAGGCCCCGTCCAGCTCGACCGGGGTGCTGCCGCTGTCGAACTTCGGCACCGCGTCGTTCACCGGCTCCACCGCCAACGGGCAGCCCATCGGCAACTTCTCCCCGGACAAGATCAACATGGCGTCCGGCAGCACCACCAAGGCCACCACGTCGTCGCTCTCAAGCGGCGAGAACTTCAGCGTGACCTGGAACCACAGCTGACATCGCCGCCGGTGTCCGGTCTGTGACGCACCGCGAACCGGCCGGGGCCCCGGGCCCCGGCCGGTTCGCGCCGTCCGCGCCCGGGTCCGGCACGGCGGGCGGCGAGCCGGGAAGGCGTCGCAGGCGAACGGGCGTTTCGGGGGGATTCGGGCGGGTACCCGTGCGGAAACCCCAGCCGGAACCGGAGGCAGCGGTGCCCGGAGAATGGAGGGCCCGCCGGCCGGCATGCGACAAGGGAGGCCAAGGCCTATGACCGACCAGGGAAGCAACAAGACCGGATTCGTCCGCGACGACGAGCTGAAGAGGGAGATGCACGACGCGCTGAGGTCCACGCGCGCGGTGCGCTCCGAGGAGCCGCTCGAACCGCAGTCGGTCCAGGACGAACTGGTCTCAGGGCAGGTGGCGGTGCCGAGCCCCGGCACCCCGTCCGGCATGACACCGGAGGACGTCATCGTCCGCAGCGACCTGGCCAGGCACCTGGAACCCAGCATCTTCCCGGCGCGCCGCTCGGCGCTGCTCGGCTCCCTGCACCGGCACCAGGCGCCGGACGCCCTGCTGGACCGGGTGTCCGACCTGCCGAGCGGCACGGAGTACCGCAATGTGCAGGCGGTGGTGCAGGCGATGGGATTCGGCGTGGAGGAGAACCCGCAGCGCGGCGGGTGACCACCGGCGCGGCCGTCCGACGGCCGCGTGCACGGCGCCGCAGGCGGTCCCGCCTGCGGCGCCGCGCGTTGCCCGGAGGCAGGTTACGGGGGGCTCATGGTGGCGCGGTACGCCCTTCCGGGGCACGGAGCGGGGATGGATCAGAGGGTGCGGCGAGCTGCCGCTTCGGGACCGCGGGGGCGCCGCGCGCCGGTCAGCTCCGGTCGGCGGGCACCCGGGCGGGCTCGTCCGCGGCCGGCACCCGGGCGACGACGCGGCCGCGGGCCGCGGCGCCGCCGTCCGGCTTCCCGCGCTTGACGGCGCCGCGTTCCAGCGCGCTGGAGACCAGGGCCAGGACGAGTGCGGCGGCGGCGAGCGCGGCGCCCACCCAGTTGACGGCGGTGTAGCCGTAGCCGGCCGAGATGACCAGGCCGCCGAGCCACGCCGACAGGGCGTTGCCGAGGTTGAACGCGCCGATGTTCACGGCCGAGGCCAGGGTCGGGGCGCCGTGCGCCTGGTCCAGGACCCGCTTCTGCAGCGGCGGCACGGTCGCGAAGCCGAGCGCGCCGATGAGGAAGACGGTCACCGCGGCCGCGGCCTTGCCGTGTGCGGTCACCGTGAACAGGGCCAGGACCGCGGCCAGCGAGGCCAGCGCCGTGTAGAGCATCGGCATCAGCCGGCGGTCGGCGAACCGGCCGCCGACCAGGTTCCCGGCGACCATGCCGAGGCCGAAGAGGACCAGCAGCCAGGTGACCGAGCCCTCGGCGTACCCGGTGACGCCGGTCATCATCGGCGCGATATAGGTGATGGCGGCGAAGACCCCGCCGAAGCCGAGCACGGTCATCGCCATCGCCAGCAGGACCTGGACGTTGCGGAACACGGCCAGTTCGTGGCGCAGGTGCACGCCTTCCTGCTTCGGCATGTCGGGGACGAGGCGGGCGACGCCGAGGAGTCCGAGGACGCCGAGGGCCGCCACGATCACGAAGGTGACCCGCCAGCCGGCGGTCTGCCCGACGAGGGTGCCGAGCGGCACGCCGACGACGTTGGCGACGGTCAGGCCGGTGAACATCATGGCGATGGCGCCGGCCTTCTTCTGCGGCGCCACGAGCTCCGCGGCGACCACCGAGCCGATCCCGAAGAACGCGCCGTGCGCGAGGGAGGCGATCACCCGGCCGAGCAGCAGCACGGCGAAGACGGGCGCGACGGCGGACACGAGGTTGCCGAGGACGAACAGCCCCATCAGCAGCATCAGCATCCGCTTGCGGGAGATGCGGGTGCCCAGCACGGTCATCAGCGGCGCACCGGCCACGACGCCGAGCGCGTACCCGGTGACCAGCAGTCCCGCGGTGGGCACGGAGACGCCGAAGTCCCCGGCGACCTGCGGCAGCAGGCCCATGATCACGAATTCGGTGGTGCCGATCCCGAAGGCCCCGATGGCGAGGGCCAGGAGCGCGAGAGGCATGGGGAGAACCTTCCGGGTGGGTGCGGTGCGGTGCGGCGCTTCGTCGAGCGCATTATTGGCGTCAGCGCCTAACAAGCGTCGACAATAGTTGCAGACGCGGGTTAATTGCAAACGCGCTATAGTCGACAGCGCGTGGACAGCGCGCCCGAGCACCGGCGCCCGGGCGCGGACCGCCCTGGAGGGACCATGACCGCTACGGATCCGGCACTGACGGCACTGGCCGACAGCTGGTGCGCGCTGTCGGTGCTGCACGGGCGGATCGAGGCGCACATCGAACGCGCCCTGCAGGCCGGACACGGCCTGAGCGTCCGCGAGTACGCGCTGCTCGACGTGCTCAGCAGGCAGCACGACGGCGAGGGCGGCCATCTTCAGATGAAGCAGGTCGCCGACGCGGTGGTGCTCAGCCAGTCCGCGACGACCCGGCTGGTGACCCGCCTGGAGGAGCGCGGCCTGCTCGCCCGCTACCTGTGCCCCACCGACCGGCGCGGCATCTACACCGACGTGAGCCAGGCCGGCCTGGAACTGCTCGCCGCCGCCCGGCCGACGAACGCCGCGGCCCTGCGCGAGGCCCTGGACCAGGCCGCCACCGACCCCCAACTCGCCCCGCTGGTCCGCGCCGTCGAGGAGACCCGCAGCGGCGACCGCCGGCCGCTGGCGGGCTGAGCCCCGCACTGCCCGGGCCCTCGCCGGGCCGCACCCTGCTCACCCCGGGTACGCCCCCGCGCCCGCACCTTGCCCCACCCTGATGTGCCCCCCGCGCCCGCGCCGGGCCGGACCGGGGGCCGGACTCCGCCCGCATCGGGCCGCGCCCGGGCGCGCATTCCGCCCGCGCCGACCGGACCGGGCGTGACCGTCCCTGCTTCCGCCGCCGCGATAGGTGTAGGCGCCCGGTAACAGGCGCCGCCCGAACCGGGCATTCTCTGCGGCCCAACGGGGGCGTGTCGGCCCGGTCCGCGCCGTGCCACCTCTCCGAGCTGGTGCCGGTGCCCGGCGCGGCGGGCCGAACCGGGCGCAAGGCTGTCCGTTACGGGCACCGGACGGGCACAGGCCCGGCGGTATAACTCTTCTACGGGCAGCACCGGGCACACCGTGCCCGGACCGGTGACGAGGCGAGGTGGGAACCGTGCGAGCCGAGGAACGCCAGCACCGCATCCTCGCGCTGGCCCGCCACCAGGGCCAGGTCGAGGTCACCGCCATGGCCACCGACCTGGCGGTCGCGCCGGAGACCATCCGGCGCGACCTCGGGGTGCTGGAGCGCCGTGGTCTGGTGCGCCGCACCTACGGTGGGGCCTACCCCGTCGAGGGCGCCGGCTTCGAGACGGACCTGGCGCAGCGCGTCACCCTGCACGTCGCCGACAAGCGCCGGATCGCCGCCGAGGCGATCAAGCTGCTCGGCGAGGCGGAGACCGTGTTCGTGGACGAGGGGTACACCCCGCAGATCCTGGCCGCACTCCTGCCGGGCGACCGCCCGCTGACCGTGGTCACCGCCTCCCTCACCACGGCGGCGGCGGTCGCCGACTCCCCGAACACCACCGTGCTGCTGCTCGGCGGCCGGGTCCGGGCCCGGACCCTGGCCACCGTCGGCTCCTGGGCCTGCGCGATGCTCGCCGGTTTCGTCATCGACCTGGCCTTCCTCGGGTCCAACGGCATCTCGCGCGAACTCGGCCTGACCACACCCGATCCCGTCGTGGCCGACGTCAAGGCCAAGGCGCTGGAGGTCTCGCGGCGGCGGGTCTTCCTGGGCCACCACAGCAAGTTCGGCGCCAGCAGCTTCTGCCGCTTCGCCGAGGTCGCCGACTTCGAGGCGATCGTGACCGACACCGGTCTGTCCAGCGCCGAGGCGCACCGTTACGCCCTGCTCGGCCCGCGCGTCTTCAGGGTCTGACCCGCGGGGCCGCGCGCCCTGCACCCGCTCCGTCCTTCCGGTCCCTCCGGGCCGCCTCCCTACCCCGTCACGCCCTCAACTGCCGCACAGAACGCCGCAATTCCTCGCAACTCCAGCACGCCGACGCCCGGGCTCGCCCTTCGGGTTCCCCCGGCATCCCCGCACGACCGCACCGCTCCCCCGCACACCCTCACACCGGTCATGAAAGGGACGCATCATGACACCGACCACCCTCAGAAGCACCCGCCGGGTCCTGCCTCCGCTCGCGCTGGCGGTCTGCGGCACCCTGCTCGCCGCGGCCTGCTCCGGCGCGGGCGGCGCCGGCGGCGGATCGGGCTCCCACTCCATCAACGTCCTGATGGTCAACAACCCGCAGATGGTGGACCTGCAGAAGCTCACCGCCGCCAACTTCACCAAGTCCACCGGGATCAAGGTGAACTTCACCGTCCTCCCGGAGGACGACGTCCGCGACAAGATCACCCAGGACTTCTCCAGCCAGGCCGGCCAGTACGACGTGGCGACCATCTCCAACTACGAGGCGCCGATCTACGCCAAGAACGGCTGGCTCGCCTCGCTGAGCTCGCACACCACCGCGGACACCGCCTTCGCGCAGAGCGACATCCTCCCCGCGATCCAGCAGTCCCTGACGTACAACGGCCAGATCTACGCCGAGCCGTTCTACGGCGAGTCCTCGTTCCTGATGTACCGCAAGGACGTCTTCGCCGCGAAGGGCCTGACCATGCCCGCCGCGCCGACCTGGGCGCAGGTCGCCGACCTGGCCGCGAAGGCGGACGGCGCGCAGTCCGGCATGAAGGGCATCTGCCTGCGCGGCCAGCCCGGTTGGGGCGAGGTGATCGCGCCGCTGACCACGGTGGTGAACACCATGGGCGGCACCTGGTTCGACAAGGACTGGAAGGCCCAGGTCGACAGCCCCGCGTTCAAGAAGGCCGTGTCGTTCTACGTCGACCTGGTCCGCAAGCACGGCGAGGCCGGCGCGCCGCAGGCCGGCTTCACCGAGTGCCTGAACGACCTGGAGCAGAGCAAGGTCGCCATGTGGTACGACGCGACGTCCGCGGCCGGCTCGCTGGAGGCGTCCGACTCGCCGGTCGCCGGGAAGATCGGCTACGTGCCGGCCCCGGTGGACCGGACCAAGAGCTCCGGATGGCTGTACACGTGGGCCTGGGGCCTGCAGAAGGCGTCCAAGCACCAGGACGACGCCTGGAAGTTCATCTCCTGGGCCTCCGGCAAGGGCTACGAGAACCTGGTCGGCACCAAGCTCGGCTGGTCCCGGATCCCGGCCGGCAAGCGCACCTCGACGTACTCCAACGCGCAGTACGTGGCGGCCTCTTCGGCCTTCGCCAAGCCGACCCTGACCGCTCTGGAGGCCGCCGACCCCGGTAACCCGGGCGTCCAGCCCCGGCCCGCGCCCGGCATCCAGTTCGTCGGCATACCGGAGTTCACCGATCTGGGCACCAAGGTCTCCCAGGAGATCAGCTCGGCGATCGCCGGCCGTACCAGCGTCGACAGCGCCCTGAAGACCAGCCAGTCCCTCGCCGAGAAGGTCGCGGCGAAGTACGCGGGCCAGTGACATGAGCACCCCCTCGACCACCTCCTCCCCCTCCCGGTGGCTGCGGGCCCCCGACGCGCTGCGCCGGGGTCCCTCGGTGGCCTCCGCCGGGCCGCCGCGCCCGCGCCCGCGCGGGGCCTGGGCCCGGCGGGCACCGCTGCTGCCCGCCCTGGTGTTCATGATCGTGGTCACCCAACTGCCCTTCGTCGGCACCCTGGTGATCTCCTTCATGCGCTGGAACGCGCTCGACCCCGGCAACAAGGGCTTCGCCGGACTGTCCAACTACACGACGGAGTTCACCGACCCCCAGCTGCGCTCGTCGCTGACCACCACGGTGGTGCTCACCGCCTCCGTGGTGCTGGTCAGCCTCGCCCTCGGGCTCGGCCTGGCCCTGCTCCTCGACCGCAGGTTCCGCGGCCGGGGCCTGGTGCGCACCCTGCTCATCACGCCGTTCCTGGTGGTGCCGGTGGCGTCCGCGCTGCTGTGGAAGCACGCCCTGTACAACGCGGAGTACGGACTGCTCAACGGCAGCCTGTCATGGGTGTGGAGCCTGTTCGGCAGCCACAACCCGCCGCAGCCCGACTGGCTTTCGCAGTCTCCGAAGCTGGCGGTGGAGGCGTCGCTGATCTGGCAGTGGACGCCGTTCATGATGCTGATCCTGCTGGCCGGGCTGCAGAGCCGTCCCACCGACGTCGTCGAGGCGGCCCGGGTGGACGGCGCGACCACCTGGCAGGTCTTCCGCTACCTCACCTTCCCGCACCTGCGGCGCTACCTCGAACTGGCCGCGCTGCTGGGCACGGTGTACGTGGTGCAGAACTTCGACGCCGTGTTCACCCTCACCTCCGGCGGACTGGGCACCGCCAACCTCCCGTACGCCGTCTACTCGACCTTCTACCAGGCGCACGACTACGGGCAGGCGTCCGCCGAGGGCGTGATCGTGGTGGTCCTGTCGATCATCGTGGCGACGTTCGCGCTGCGCACCGTCTCGTCGCTGTTCCGAGAGGAGACCCGCTGATGACGACCGCCGTTGCCGGCCCGCGCACGCGGGCCCACTCTCCGGCTCGGCGCCCCGGGCGGGAGCGCCGCAACCGCGGCCTGCTGGGGCTGCTGGCGTGGCTCTGCGGGATCGTGTTCTTCCTGCCGTTCGCGTGGATGGTGCTCACCTCGCTGCACGGCGAGCAGGACGCGGCCGCCAACCCCCCGCACCTGGCCGCCCCGTTGACCCTCCACGGCTACCGCGAGTTCTTCGGCTCCGGCACCGGCGTGAGCCCGTGGCCGCCGCTGGTCAACTCGCTGACCGCGAGCATCGCGTCGACCGTGCTGGTGCTGCTGCTGGCCACCCCGGCGGCGTACGCGCTGTCGATCAAGCCGGTGCGCAAGTGGACCGACGTGATGTTCTTCTTCCTGTCCACCAAGATGCTGCCCGCGGTGGCGGGTCTGCTGCCGGTGTACCTGATCGCGAAGAACGCCGGGCTGCTGGACAACATCTGGCTGCTGGTCGTGCTCTACACCTCGATGAACCTGCCGATCGCGGTGTGGATGATGCGGTCCTTCCTCGCCGAGGTGCCGGTGGCGATCATGGAGGCGGCGTCGATCGACGGCGCCGGCCTGCCGACCGTCCTCACCCGGATCATCGCCCCCGTCGTGATGCCCGGCATCGCCGCGACCGCGCTGATCTCGTTCATCTTCAGCTGGAACGAGCTGCTGTTCGCGCGGGTGCTCACCGGTGTCGTGGCGGGCACCGCCCCGGTGTTCCTCACCGGATTCGTCACCAGCCAGGGCCTGTTCCTGGCCAAGGTGTGCGCCGCCGCCGTCTGTATCTCCCTGCCGGTGCTCGCCGCCGGTTTCGCCGCCCAGGACAAGCTGGTCCAGGGCCTGTCTCTTGGAGCCGTCAAGTGAAGGCAGCCGTCATCAGCTCCCCCGGTGTCGTCGGCATCGAGACCGTCGACGACCCCACCCCCGGCACGGGCGAGGTGGTGGTGCAGGTCGCCGCGTGCGGGCTGTGCGGCACCGATCTGCACATCCTCCAGGGCGAGTTCGCGCCGACGCTGCCGATCGTGCCCGGCCACGAGTTCGCCGGCGAGATCGTCGCGGTCGGCGCCGAGGTGGCCGGCCTCGCGGTCGGCGACCAGGTGGCGGTGGACCCGTCCCTGTACTGCCACGAGTGCCACTACTGCCGGATCGGCCGCAACAACCTGTGCGAACGCTGGAACGCCATCGGCGTCACCGTGCCGGGCGGCGCCGCGGAGTTCGCCGCGGCCCCCGCGGCCAACTGCATCAGGCTGCCGGAGCACATCAGCACCCGCGACGCCGCGCTGATCGAGCCGCTGTCGTGCGCGGTCCGCGGATACGACGTGCTGAGCGCGCGGATGGCCGCGCACGTACTGATCTACGGATCCGGCACCATGGGCCTGATGATGCTGGAACTCGCCAAGCGGACGGGCGCCGCCAGCGTGGACATGGTCGACGTGAACGAGGACCGTCTCGCCACCGCCCGCGCGCTGGGCTGCAGCACCACCGCCACCAGCGCCGAGGCGATCCAGCGGCCGCGCGGCTGGGACGTCGTCATCGACGCGACCGGCAACGCCGCCGCCATCCAGGACGGCCTGGAACGCGTCGGCAAGGGCGGCACCTTCCTGCAGTTCGGTGTCGCGGACTACGCGACACGCGTGACCATCGACCCGTACCGGATCTACAACCAGGAGATCACCATCACCGGCTCGATGGCGGTGCTGCACAGCTACGAGCGGGCCGCCGAGCTGTTCGCGGGCGGGGTCCTCGACCCGGAGGTGTTCATCAGCGACCGGCTGCCGCTGGTCGACTACGCCGCCGCGCTCCAGCAGTTCAAAGCCGGGCAGGGCCGCAAGATCCAGGTGGTGCCGTGACCTCCTCCCCGGCACCCGCCCTGGTGGTCGGCGAGGCCCTCACCGACCTCCTGGTGGACGAGGCGGCCGGGGTCCGGCGCGCGCTGCCCGGCGGTTCGCCGGCGAACGTCGCGCTGGGCCTCGGCCGGCTGGGCCATCCGGTGCGGCTGGCCACCCGGGTCGGCCGGGACGCCCTCGGCGACCAGGTGCGGTCCCATCTGCGCGACAGCGGGGTGCTGTTGACGCCCGGCTCGGTCACCGGGGAGCCGACGTCCACCGCGACGGCGACCCTCGACGCGTCCGGTGCGGCCACGTACACCTTCGCCATCACGTGGTCGCCGGCCGCCGAGGCGATGGCCGCGCTGCGGTCGGGACCACCCGCCCACCTGCACACCGGGTCGATCGCGGCCACGCTGCCGCCGGGCGCGGACGCGGTCCTCGCGGCGGTGCGGTGGGCGGCGCCGCGCGCCACCGTCTCCTACGACCCCAACCTGCGGCCCGATCTGACGGGGTCCGCGGAGGATCTGCGGGAGCGGGTCGAGACGCTGGTCGCGGCGAGCGACGTGGTCAAGGCGAGCGACGAGGACCTGGCGTGGCTGTACCCGGGCGTCGATCCCGCGAAGGCGGCGCAGCGCTGGGCGGACGGCCGCGGCCCGTCGCTGGTCGTGCTGACCCGCGGCGCCCGCGGCGCCCGGGCCTGGTGGCGGTCGGGCAGCCACGAGGTGCCCGCGCCGCGGGTCGCCGTCGCCGACACCGTGGGCGCGGGCGACGCGTTCACCTCGGCCCTGCTCAGCGTCCTGCTGGGCGCGGGACTGCTCGGCGCGGCCCCCGCCTGCCGCGACCGCCTGCGGGCCGCCACCGCCGGGGAGCACCTCCCCCCGGTGCTCGCCGGGGCCCTGACCCTCGCCGCCCGCGCGGCCGCGCTCACCTGCACCCGCCCCGGCGCCGACCCACCGACCCGCGAGGAACTCGGCCGGTGAGCCCGGCCCGTGCAGCACACCCCTCGCCCTCACCACCCGCCCGGCCACACTCACCTCCACCCGCCCCGGCGCCGACCCACCGACCCACGAGGAACTCGGCCGGTGAGCCCGGCCCGTGCGGCGCGTCGCCGGCTGCTCGGAACCGCCCGCGACACGCCCGGCCCCGGGAGCCTCCCCACCGGGGCGCGTGCCCCGGCGCGCGACCCGCGTACGCCCCCCGCCGCGCCGCGGCACGCCCCGGGCCGGGCATCCCGACACGCCCGGGGCGGGTCCGCGCGCCCGGCGCCGTCAGGCGAAGGGCCGCAGGTCGGGGAAGCGTCGCACCGGCCATTCCAGCGGGCCTGGACGGCCGGCCCCGGCGTTGAGGTAGCGGGTGAAGAAGGCCGCCAGGCAGGCGCGTTCGGTCGCGATGGCGCGGCGCGGCGGGATCGTGCCGATGAGCGAGGTGACGGTGGTGGCGGGCAGCCGGAGGGCGCGGGCGATCTGCGGTACCAGCGGCTCGGCGTCGGTGTACGTGGCGTGCTCGGCGCCGCGCAGCGTGAGTCCGTGGCGCGGCCCGGTGCTGCGCTCCCACAGGGCGTCCCAGGACGGGACCGTGCGGCGGGTGTTGCCGTCCTTGCCGACGAGCAGGAACGGGCGGTCCAGGCCGTGCGCGGCGACCGGCGAGAGGTAGCCGTGGTCGCCGTCCTCCTGGACGTAGGCCAGGACGCCGTCGAAGTTCGCGGCGGCCCGGATCCGCGGGTCCTCGTCCATCGCCTGCAACGCGGTGAACCCGCCCGCGGAGTGGCCGAACATGCCGAGCCGCCCGAAGTCCATGACGTCGCGCAGCGCCGGCGGCAGCGCCCGGGGAAGCCGGTCCAGCACGAAGCGGGTGTCGGCCACCCGGACCTCGACCGTCCTGCGCAGCAGCGGCGCCACCCTGGCCGGGTCGGGGTGCTCGGGATCCGGCGCGACCTTGGCGAACTCCTCGGGCAGCACGGTGAGTTCGACGCGACCGCCGGGGAACTCGACGGCGACCGCGTCGTAGGTGTGGTCGACGGTGACGACCGCGTACCCGCGGGAGGCGAGGTCGTCGCACAGCGTGCTGCCCAGGCCGCGCGGGTCGCCCGCGCCGGGCGAGTACAGCACGACCGGGAACCGCCCGACGGCGGCCGGCGCCCCCTGGTGGGCGTGGGTGCGGGTCGCGGCCCAGTCGACGCGGTCGCCCGGCACTCCCTGAAGCCCGTTCAGGCGGGCGAAGGCGGCGGCCTCGCCGGGCAGCATCTGCGGGGCCCTGGGGTAGCCCGCCACCCGGTGCGCCGGGTAGCGCACCGAGACCATCAGCTCCCGGTAGGGGCGCGCCACCCACGGGTCGGGACGGGACCGGTCGACGAGCCGCAGGGCGACGGTGCCGACCGGGTACGGCCCGCCGGGTGCGGGCAGTGCCACCGGCAGCAGGCCGGGCTCCGCGTCGTCCGCGGCCCGGGCGGCCGGGACCTGGCCCCGGCGGGGTGCCGTCCCTGAGCCCGCTCGCGCGGCGGCGGCCGGCGCGGCCGCGGCACGGCCGGGAAGGGCGGACAGGGCGACGGCGGCGGCCGACAGCACGGCGGCTCGGCGGGTCTGCACGATGGACTCCCCCATGGAGTGTGCCCGCCGCGCCGGGCGCGGCGGTTCGGTCGGTGCGTGGTGGTGCGGCGGTTCGGCGGTGCGGTCGGGTCGGCGGTGGTACGGCTGGTACAGCGGTGCGGTCGGGTCGGCGGCGGTGCGGTCGGTACGGCGGTGGTGCGGTCGGTACGGCGGGTCGGCGGTGGTGCGGCTGGTACGGCCGGTGCGGCGGTGGTACGGCCGGTGCGGCGGTGGTACGGC